>CAYZHL010000018.1:20051-20319 GCA_964478095.1 uncultured Clostridia bacterium
TGCGCGGTCCACTCCACCGTCATGTCAGAGTAGAACTCGTGGTTTTCGGGCACGTACCCGATCTTCCGCTTCAGCTCTATCTGATTCTCCGCCATATGCTGCCCCAGCACTGCAATACGCCCGGAGTCAGGCCGCGCCAGGTCCATGATCAGGCGAATGGTTGTCGTCTTCGCGGCGCCATTAGGGCCCACGAGGCCCATTATGTAGCCGCGGGGAAGAACAAATGAGACATTGCGCAAGTCGAACCCCGAGTAGCTCTTGCCCACAC
>CAYZHL010000019.1:0-1299 GCA_964478095.1 uncultured Clostridia bacterium
CTCTGATCGACTCGCCGCTGTCGAGCAGCGCCACCAGGCCGCCCTCATCGTCCAGACGCGCCGCCGCCGCCTCGTACTCGCCTGACGCGGCCTTGACCGTTATCCGACGGCCCATCATGGCCTGCATGAGGCGCTCAGCCTCGCCCGCGAGCGCCCGGGCGCCGCCCGCGCCCCGCTCAAGCAGCGAGACGCAGTCGGCCAGCTCATCCAGGACCGTCGCCAGCAGGCGCTCACGGTCGATCACGGCATCAGGGCCCAGGTGTTCGGAGAGCGAGGTAGCCACCTGCGAAAGCTCCGGCGGAAATCCTCTCTCGGGAGCGAACAGATTGAGCCCCACGCCCACCACAGCCCACTCAAGGCGCCCAGCCACCGTCGACGCCTCCGCCAGCACGCCGCAGACCTTGCGCCCGCCTATAAGCACATCGTTTGGCCACTTGAGATCGGCGTGCACCCCGGTGAGCTTGTCTACAGCACGGACAACGGCAACAGCCGCTCCAATACCCAGGAGACCCCCGAGGTTGGGCTCAAACTGGGGCCTGAGCAACACAGAAAACCACAGCCCGAAATTGCCCCCCGACAGCCAGGACCTCCCGAGTCGCCCGCGGCCCGCCGTCTGCCGCTCTGCAACGACCACAGTGCCGTCACACGCTCCGCTTTCGGCGAGCCTCCGAGCCATTCGGTTCGTAGAATCAGTCTCATCCACTCGCACGATACTAAAAGCCGGCTTCACCTTCACAACCGTCATCCTCACATCCGGGCCCCGGCTGCCCTCCCCCGAACGCGCTGCGGCTGATCTCGCACTCGACGTAGTCGGCAGGCCCTCCCAAAGGCGCATTGGGCTTTCGTACCCGAACCGTCACGCGGCTTACAGGGTAGCCTGCCAGCACTTCGTCACCGATAGTAGCAGCCAGCGCTTCGATGAGGTCGAACTCACGCTCCTCGACAATCTCCTTAACGAGCGCGTACACGTCTGCGTAACTCACCGTCATGTCGATGTCGTCGGCACGTGCTGCAGTCTGGAAGTCGCCGTACATGTCGATATCCACCTCGAACCTTTGCCCCAGTTCCTTCTCGGCCGCAAATACACCGTGGTAGGCATAGAACACTAGGTTCTTCAGTGTGATCCTGTCAGCCTGCATTGCCGTCCTCCTCTCCGCGCCATCCCCGAGTGATCGCGTCCGTCATTCGGGCAACCATCGCCATTTCGGCGACGTCATGCACTCTCACTATGTCGGCGCCGGATGCAATTGCCAGCGCGACAGTTGCCGCCGTACCCCATGCCCTGTCATGCGCGGGCCT
>CAYZHL010000019.1:1309-1638 GCA_964478095.1 uncultured Clostridia bacterium
AACCCGGCCGATAGTAGACTTGCGCGATGTTCCCACCAGGATCGGCCTTCCCAGGCTCTTAAGCTCGCGAAGACGCCTCATGATCTCCAGGTTGTGCTGCGGCGTCTTACCAAAGCCTATTCCAGGGTCAACGATAGTGTTCCACACCGACACGCCGTGCTCGCGCGCATATGCCACTCGCTGCCTCAGCGCCTCGCATACCTCGTGAACTACGTCTTCGTATGTGGGGTTTGCCTGCATGTCGGCGGGGCGCCCCAACATGTGCATCAACACCACCGGGGCTCCGTATTCAGACGCCACCGACGCCATATCCTCGTCGCCGCCGAGAG
>CAYZHL010000019.1:1648-10855 GCA_964478095.1 uncultured Clostridia bacterium
TCGCGCTACATTCGCCTTGTAGGTATCTATGGATATGATCGCGTTGGAGTGGTCGGCAAGGAGGCGGACTACCGGAAGCACGCGGGCACATTCGTCTTCTTCGGATACCGGGGCGGCGCCCGGCCTGGTGGACTCGCCCCCTATATCAATGATGTCGGCGCCGGCTTCCAGCATCGCCTCAGCGTGCCTCAGCGCATCGTCGCAACACAGATGCTGCCCGCCATCGGAAAAGGAATCCGGAGTCACATTCAGGACTCCCATTACGTACGTTCGCTCCCCGAACCGGAATGTCCTCCCGCCTATGCACATCGGTTCAGGCGTGCCGTCGAACGCGGCCAAAGCCGCATCGATCTCCCGCGCGATCTCCGCGAGCCCAAAGGGCTGCCGCCTCAAAGTGTCGGTCAGCCGCGAGAACTGCCTGAGCGTGCCCGCGAGAAGCACGTCGCACCGCTCCTCGCCGAGCCCCGCGGCAGCATAAGGCAAGGCCGCCTCCCCACCCTTGGCCAGCATCTCCTGCTTTATCATGAGAGCCGCCCTGAGCGGCACGCCGTACAGCCGAACGGCGCGAAACACGCTCTTGGGAGCCATGATGTCGATCCCGGCCCGACTCACTCGCATGGCGCGTAGTTCGGTTCGCACAGACCCCTCTGAATCGAGCGTCACGACCCTCGCCCCGACGTTTCCCTCGACGCTTCCGCCGACGTTTCCCCCGACGCATCCCCAGTCGCTGGGCCCGCCGCCATCGTACATCTGCATGATCCCCTCTGACAGTATCGTTCCCGGAAATGGCCGAGCGCCTTCAGGACCCAATTCTCCGAGTCACCGAACGCACAGCGCGCTGCCTGAGCTCATCGCGTACCTTTGCGAACCGGTCGATCTCCGATTCCATCTCGGCCACGAACTCCTGGTCCTTGATGGACCCCAGGTTGATCTGCATGTTGAAGATGGCCCCGCCCATGGCCGTGTCCAGAAGCAGCGCGCCCACGCCCGCATCGCTGGCCGCATTGGGGTTGCCCGACTCCGCCATATACGCCGCCATCTGCATGCCTTCCGCCGCCAACTCAAGCGTGCTGCGAGGAGCGCTCACCGCGCCCTTCAATGCCAGCTGTATGGCTTCCCGCCTCGCGCGCTTCTCCTCATCTGTCGTCTTGGGCAACTTGAAGGCCTTCATCACCTCGTTGAACGCGGCAGTATCATCGTCGGCGCACCCGAGCAAGGCCCAAATAAGCTCTTTCCACCTATGGCTGATCTCGTCCACTCGAGACGCATCCTCGGCCGACATCTGAGATGTATCGGTCAGGCCGGCGACCATAGCCGCCAAGCCCACGCCCATCGCGCCCGCAACCGCCGAAGCAGTGCCGCCCCCGGGCGCCGGGCTTTGGGATGCAAGCTCATCCAAGAAGCCGCGAACGGTCATGTCCGCGAATGACATAGTCGACCTCCTCCTCCTGCGTTCTTTACCACGTGCGCGCCTCGCTTCACCACATCCCTTACCGGGTTCACGCCCACCGAGAACGGAAGAGCATCTACAGCCGGCACATCGCACACGACGAAGTCGGCGTCGCGGCCGACCTCAATCACGCCTGCCCGACCGCCCAGCCCGATGGCACATGCAGCGTTCCGAGTGGCAGCGCACACAGCCTCGGTGGGCGTCATCTTCATCTTGAGACACGCCAGAGTGATCACAAAAGGCATGGACATGGTGGGGGACGTACCGGGGTTAAAGTCGGTCGCTAGGGCCACCGCGACGCCGGCGTCGATCATACCCCGGGCGTCCGCGTAGGCCCGAGACATGAGTGTGAACATCGTCGCCGGAAGCAACACCGCTACCACGCCTGCGCGCGCCAGGCTGCGAATGCCCTCATTCGACGTCGCAGCCAGATGGTCGGCGGATACGGCGCCTAACTCAGCGGCAAGCTGGGCGCCGCCTATGGGAAAAATCTCATCTGCGTGCATCTTGGGACGGAGACCATGCTCCATACCTGCCAGGAGTACCTGTCGGGACTGCTCTACGGAAAAGACCCCTTCCTCGCAGAACACGTCACAGAACTCCGCGATTCCCTGGCGTTCGACTGCCGGCAACGCCTCCGACAACACAAAATCCAGGTATCCTTGGGGATCGCCCTTGAACTCCGGCGGCACCGCGTGCGCTCCCATGAAGGTGCTCACCACATCGACGGGGTGTTCCTCCGATGCGATCTTCGCAGCTTCCAGTTGCCTAAGCTCAGTATCGATATCCAGCCCGTAGCCGCTCTTGGCCTCAACAGTAGTAGTCCCGTGCAGCAACATCACGTCCAGGCGCTTCATTGCGCCCGCGACCAGTTCCGAGAGGGATGCGGAGCGAGTCGATGTCAACGTCGATAGAATCCCGCCTCCAGCTGCCAAGATATCGAGGTACTTGGCTCCGCCGAGGCGCATAACGTGCTCGCGGTAGCGTTCCCCGGCAAATACCAGGTGAGTATGGGCATCCACGAATCCCGGCAGCACCGTGCAGCCGGATGCGTCGATGACCTGGTGCGCCCTAGGCAGGCTCGGTTCATCGAATGAAGGTTCCAGTGAGGGCTCCCGCGAAGACTCCGGCGAGGGCTCCCGCGAGAGCACCTCCTGCGTAGTGCCGACATCGACAATCACTCCGGATCGCACGGCGATGGCGCCATCGCGGATGATCCCGATATCGCCCATGGCAGTGCCCGAGCAAGTGGCTAGCTCGGCGGCGTGAACCAGCAATAGATCCGACGGCGCTTCTCGCACCCGTTTCGTATCAGCGCTCAACGTCGTCACTCACCCCCCGGCATATGGCACTCTGAAGTTCTGCCAGATCGAGGCTGGATTCCGATCGATCGCGCCGCCGCTGCTACTCCCATATCCGCGCCTCAATCACTTGACTCCTGCTGAGTCTCGGCAGCTGCAGGTAATAGGCAGCCGTATCGAGCACCGCATCGAGCGGCGTCAGCCCAATGAGCTCTGTTTCAACCACGGCAACTCCATAGCGCGCCGCCTCCCGCCGAACCATCTCCAGCACTCTGTGGATGGGCGTCTTGACATAATTGACAAGGTTCATTGAAACCTGCGCGACGTGCTTCTCCTCGAGCATGACACCGAGAGCCTTCACGTACACTAGGCCGCCGCTGGAGCCGCGCACGGCCTTTGCGATTTTCTTGGCAATCTCAACATCCGAGGTGCCCAGGTTCACGTTGAACGCTATCAACGGCATCCGCGCGCCGATCACCGTGGCGCCGGCAGTAGCATGCACAGATGGAGGGCCGAAATCGGGAGCGCGCTCAGGCGTACCTATTGTGAGCTTCAGCCCCTCATACTCTCCGCGCCTCACGTCGGCCAGGTTTCGCCTCTCGGGCCTAGTTGCGGCCTCCTCATACAAGTAGACCGGAATGTCAAGCTCCTGGCCGACACGTCTGCCCAGGCTACGCGCCATATCGACGCACTCGGCCATCGTGACCCCTGCAATGGGTACGAACGGAACAACATCCGTGGCCCCAAGGCGCGGATGCTCGCCGTGATGCTGCTCCATGTCGATGAGGTCGCGCGCCCGCGCGATGCCTGCAAACGCCGCTGCCTCCACGGCCTCCGGCGTTCCGACGAACGTAACGACAGAACGATTGTGACTAGCGTCAGACGAGAAATCAAGCAGCGTCACGCCCTGAACAGCCGTGATGGACGCAACTATGTCAGCCACAACCTCAGGCCTTCTGCCCTCCGAGAAATTGGGCACACACTCCACGACACGCATACCCTGCCCAGAATCCATGTTCGCTCACTCCCACTGCTAATGACCTGCGTTTTACCTAATGTGACTTCTTCGAAGGGGCCGCAAATCCTTCTGTCACCGCATCGTGGGCGCCGGCGGGTTGTGGGCTTAGGGTGCCATGCTCGCCGTAATGGCCCTTTAGCTGGTCTTGATATCATGGCCGCCGGGCAAAATGACTGTAGCTGGCATATTATCGATTTTTGACATTAGTTTTTGAGATGCCCTCAACTTTTGAGTACATCGATTTCGGCGGACCGCCCGACGGCCTTCAAACCACGAAAGTGGGGGGGTATCCGGCCGGTTTGGGCAATGAAGCCGGAGGGCGGTCCGACATACTATGCCATATCCTGGCTCCATCTGGTAATGGCACGCAGGGGATGGCACGTTACGCCATGGACGCGCCATAAAGTGGGTGGCGATTAGCCTCGAGGGCTCCTTTCATGGGCCCGATTTGGCCCTCGGGGCCACCGGCCCAAATCGATGTACTCAAAAGCTGAGCTTTTCTCCGAAACTGATGTCAGAATTTGAGCGTATCCCTCGGCGGATACCCCCGGGGGTATACCACTGAGCCACAGCAGCTGTATTTCTGTGCCTCGGCACACCCCTGGATCTGTCGCTGGGTCCATTCGTGGGCCTACCCCGGAACCTATCGCCGAACGACGCTACCCCAATTGACGCTACCCCAATTGACGCTGCCCCAGTTGACGCTTCCCCAGTGTTGCGCCAAAGCATCTGCAGGAGCTATAATGGCCATAGTAATTGAAAGTGATTTTCATTTGCTGCTGGGAGGGGCTCATGTGCGAGCTGACTGCTTCGATGACGCTCTCCGGAAGCTTCGCGAACGCGGGTTCAAGCTGACGCCGCAGCGCAGAGCGGTGCTCGAGCTTTTCTACTCTGACGGTGCTCGGCATCTCACTGCCCAGCAGGCTCATGACGCGATCCGCGACCGCGAGCCAAGCATCGGCCTAGTGACTGTGTATCGGTGCCTGGAGCTGTTCACGAGTGTGGGAATCCTCGACAAGATCAAGTTCAACGACGGTTTCGACCGGTACGAACGGCGCCCGGATCCATCGGGTCATCATCACCATTTGGTATGCACCGGATGCGGTCAGGTAGTCGAATTCGGAGACTGCTTGATCAGGTCCATAGAGAGCGAATTGGAGAGACTCAGCGGTTTCTGCATTGAGGGGCACTGGCTGGAGTTGATCGGCCGGTGCCGCGAGTGTCGCGAGCGCGCAAAGGAGGACAGCTGATTCATGTCGCATCTTCATATCCCGGATGGGCTAATTCCCCTTCCCTGGATCCTGGCGGGGATAGGTCTGACGGCACTGTTCGTGTGTGTCGCGCTGTTCGCTCTCAGGAAGCGAGATCGCGCCAGGGTAGTTCCGCGAATCGCGACTCTGTCCGCGCTCATGCTGCTGGCAATGGGCCTTCCCATACCGGTGCTCGGATACCACTTGAATCTCACCGTGCTAACCGGCATGATCGCCGGGCCTGCGGAAGGGTTCATCGCAGCGCTGGTCGTCAATTTGATCCTGGCGCTAACCGCGCACGGCGGCATCACTGTAGTGGGGCTGAACACGCTTGTCTCAGGGCTCGAAGTCTGCCTTGGCTGGCGTTTATGGAAATCGCTCCGACGGGCGTTCAAGCGGCCCTTTGTCGCGGCGGCCGTCTCCACAGTGATAGCCCTTCTGATATCGACTACAGCGATGCTCGGAATCGTGGCGGGAACGGCAATCAACCCGGGATTCGCGTTGCACCGGCATAGTCATGCTGAGTCTGCCGAACACGTCGAGCCTGCCGATGACCATGAACACACGGAACTGGAGGAATCCGCCGATCACGAGCATGCCGCCGGCAGCGATTACCGCTCGCTAAAGGCTTTCGCCGCGATTGTGTATTCCGCCGGAGCAGTGGGATGGGCCATCGAGGCCCTGGTAGTGGGATCGATAGCGGAGTTTATCGCGAAATCTAGGCCTGACATGCTGGGCCCAAGCCCCGACAGGAGGGCTTAGGCGCATGGACGTGCAGTTCATCGACGAACTGGCGGCCAATGGCCGCACGCCGCTGCATGATGCGCTCCCCTGGGCGAAGATAGCCGCATCGGCTGCGCTGCTCGCGGCGTCGATAGCTGCCCGGACGCCCTCAGTCGCCGGGGCAGCGGCAGCAGCCGTGGTCCTTTTCGCGTCGGCATCCCGCAGCCAACTGCGTCATGCGGCAGCAATGGCGCTCTACCCGGTGTTTTTCGCGGGCCTGTTCGCCCTGGGCTGGATTCGCTCTGGCCCCCTCTTCGCCCTGACGGTGGTGATCAAGGCCTTTTCGGCCGGCCTGGTCGCCGCTACGTTGATCACCACGACGCCCTTTGTCGATATCTTTGCTGCTATCTCCCGGATTACGCCGGCTATAGTGTCCGACGCGCTCTTTATGGCGTACCGATCGTTCTTCGTACTCATTGACGAACTACAGGATCTGCTGCGCGCAGTGCGCTTGCGCGGCGGCGCCGGCCGCGGCCTTATGGAGCAACTGCGCACGTACGGCCAGGTTCTAGGCGTGGTAATCCTGCATTCGGCGGACATGACGGAGCGGATGTACCGGGTCATGGTGGTCCGTGGATACTCGCAGCGAATCGAGTCGGCGCGCGAGTGGCCTTCGCCGAAACCTCTCGATTACCTGCTGATCGCGTATGCCGTGATCGTTCTAGGGCTGGTATTGGCGCTCAGATGATCGCCGGCAGAACCTGGAATGCATCGACGCCGAAGAAGCCGGCCCCGAAGAGGACGGCCCCGGAGAGGGCGACCTTGGAGGGGACGACTTTGGAGGACATAACCTTGGAGGGGACAATCTTGGAGGAGACAACCTTGGAGGACGTAACCTTGGAGGACGCAGCCTTGGAGGACGCAGCCTTGGAGGGTACAACCTTGGGGCATACGGCCCCTATGGAACCGGGCGAGATAATAGCGCAGGTAAACTGCCTCAAACACGTGTACCCGGACCAGACAACCGTCGACCTGTGCGGGCTGGATTTCACGGTCCGTCGCGGCCAGCGAGTAGCCGTGCTTGGGGCCAACGGCAGCGGGAAGTCCACGCTGATCTTCCACCTTCTCGGGCTTCTATCCCCCGTTGATGGCCAGGTGACTGTGTTCGGGGTGAACCCGGCCAAGCAATTCCGCGACATACGTCACCGCTTGGGCGTACTGCTGCAAAATGTGGACGACCAGATCATCGGGCCCACTGTGTGGGATGACATCACCTTCACTCCGCGCGCCCTGGGCTGGCCGCGCAGCGAGGTGGAGGCCCGCGGCAATGCGATCTGCGAACGACTGGGGATATCGCACCTTAAGACCAGGATTCCGCACTACCTGAGCGGCGGCGAGAAGCGCAAGGTGGCGCTGGCGGGGGCCCTCGTGACCGAGCCGGAACTGCTCATAATGGACGAGCCTTTCACCGGCCTCGATCCCAGGTCTCGCTCGGAACTCGTCCGATTAATGAACCACATCCATTCAGAGTACGGGGTCACGTATGTGGTCTCTACACACGAAATAGACTTCGTGCCGCACATAGCCGACTGGGTCTATGTGCTCGGAGGCCAGCACGGCATTACCCTGTCGGGCACGCCCACGCAGGTGTTCTCCCAGCCGGAAGCGCTGCGCGCAGTGAGCATCGACCTTCCCGCGCTGGCTGAGTTGTTCGGGGCGTTACAAGAAAAAGGGTGGGACGTTTCCGTCCCACTCACCGTAGACCAGGCCATCATTGAGCTCGAAAAGTGCAGGCTCGACGCCGCTGCGCCTACCCCACCTCGGGGATCTTGATCCCATGCTCGCGGGCAAACTCCTGGGCCTCGTCATAGCCGGCGTCCGCATGGCGCACCACGCCTATTCCTGGGTCGCCCGTGAGTACGCGCTCTAGGCGCCGCGCCGCCGCTTCGGTGCCGTCGGCCACTATAACCATGCCGGCATGCAGCGAATACCCGATGCCCACTCCGCCGCCGTGGTGGAATGATACCCAGGTGGCGCCGTTGACCGCGTTGAGCATCGCGTTGAGCACCGGCCAGTCGGCAATGGCGTCGGAGCCGTCCTTCATGCCTTCGGTTTCGCGGTTGGGCGACGCCACCGACCCACAGTCGAGATGGTCGCGGCCTATTACGATAGGCGCGCTGATTCTGCCCTCGGCCACCAGGTCGTTAATGATACGCCCGAACCTGGCCCGCTCGCCGTAACCCAACCAGCATATGCGGGACGGCAGCCCTTGGAATGCTACCTTGTCGTGAGCCATCTGGATCCATTTCACGAGGTGCTCGTCGTATGCGAACTCCTTAAGGATGACTTCGTCAGTGACCCAGATGTCCTTGGGGTCTCCCGACAGCGCCGCCCACCTGAACGGGCCCTTCCCCTCGCAGAACAGCGGACGCACGTATGCCGGAACGAACCCCGGGTAGTCGAACGCGTTCGTCACGCCCTCGTCGAACGCAACCTGACGCAGGTTGTTGCCGTAGTCAAACGCAACCGCGCCCTGCGCCATCATGTCGAGTACCGCCCTGACCTGGGCGGCCATGGAGGCCCGGGCCCTGCGCACGTACTCATTGGGATTGGCCTTGCGCAGCTCGGCCGCTTGCTCCAGTGTGAGCCCGGCAGGCACATACCCGTTGAGCGGATCGTGCGCTGAGGTCTGGTCGGTAACCAGGTCCGGTATCACGCCGCGCCGCACGAATTCCGCATGCGTCTCGGCCGCATTGCCCAACAAGGCGATGGATCGCGGGATACCCTTCTCCTGCGCCTCGCGGGCCAGCGCGATAGCTTCGTCGATGCTGTCGGTGACCATCTCGCAGTACCGGGTGGCGATCCGTCGGTCGATCCTGGACCTATCCACTTCGACCGCTATCATCACCGCATCATTGAAAGTAGCCGCTAGAGGCTGGGCGCCGCCCATGCCCCCGAGTCCCGCCGTCAGCACCAGCCTGCCCTTGAGGCAGCCTCCGAAGTGCTTGCGCGCCGCCGCAGCGAAGGTCTCGTATGTTCCCTGTAGGATGCCCTGAGTGCCGATGTAGATCCAGCTGCCCGCTGTCATCTGCCCGTACATGGTCAGGCCCATCGCTTCGAGTTCCCAGAACTTCTCCCAAGTGGCCCAGTGCGGCACGAGCATCGCATTGGAAATCAGGACACGCGGCGCATCCTCGTGCGTCCGGAACACCGCAACCGGCTTGCCCGACTGAACAAGCAGCGTCTCGTCGGCCTCAAGGGTTCGAAGCTCCTGAACGATGGCATCGAACGCCTCCCAGCTGCGCGCGGCCTTCCCCCGACCTCCGTACACCACCAAGTCGTCCGGCCTCTCAGCCACATCAGGGTCGAGGTTGTTCATGAGCATCCTGAGCGCCGCTTCCTGCTGCCACCCCTTGCACGAGATCTCAGTCCCGCGCGGAGCTCTTATGACTCTTGACATCCACT
>CAYZHL010000019.1:10865-19702 GCA_964478095.1 uncultured Clostridia bacterium
CATGGCTTGTTCCACTGCCTGCAGCAGATCCCCGCCCTGCACCAACTCCCGGATACGGGCGATATCGGGCGCCAGCACCCTGTCGTGGTCGAGGCGCGGCACCTGGGCTCTGACAGCCTCATGCGCTGCTCGAACGCCCGCGCCCGGCTGAAGCGGGGCCAGAAAGTCGATGCCCTGTGTGGCGCACATCAGCTCAATGGAGAGAACGTTCGCCGCATTCAGACCGATCTGCCTGGCCTTGCGCGCGGCGATCGTGCCCATGCTCACGTGATCCTCCTGGTTGCCTGAAGTCGGTATGGAATCGACCACCGCAGGCGATGCCAGTATCTTGTTCTCCGACACCAGCGCGGCCGCGGTGTACTGGGCTATCATCATGCCCGAATCGAGCCCGCCGTGCTCAGTCAGAAACGGCGGCAACCCCGACAGCTGCGGGTTGACCATTCTCTCGGTACGGCGCTCGGATATGGAGGCCAGCTCGGACGCGGCTATACCCAGAAAGTCCATGGCCATAGCCACCGGCTCCATGCACCTGCGGCGCACACCTGAGGGAATAGGCGTCTTGCACCTTCGGGCAGTTCCTGTGCGACTCGCGTATGGCGCTCCCGTCCATCAGACGGATCAGGTTGCGGGCCGATGCCGCCTGCCCGGGATGGGGGCGCGCCGCCTGGACCCTGGGATCGAAGGCGGATGTGGTTCCGCGAAGAGCCTCAGTGGTCATTGCCGCCGCGATATCGGCCACCCGCGCAAGCATCCACACATCGTGCACTGCAAGCGAACCTATTGCGGTCATGACCTGGGTGCCGTTTATCAGGGCCAATCCTTCCTTAGCGCGCAACGTGACCACAGGGATCCCAGCGCGCGCCATGGCCTCTGCTCCCGGCAAAGCCTCGCCCTTATAGCGCGCCGTGCCCTCGCCTATGACCACCAGCATGGTATGGGCGAGAGGCGCCAGATCGCCGCTTGAGCCCACCGAGCCCTGGCCCGGCACTTCGGGGTGCACGCCCCGGTTGAGCATGGCTATGAGAGTGTCGACGACCTCGGCCCGGGCTCCCGAGTATCCACACGCCAGCGCATTCGCCCGAAGGAGCAGAATCGCGCGCACCACCTCGTCGGGCAGGAGTTCTCCAACGCCCGATGCATGCGAAAGCAACAGGTTCCGCTGCAGGGCTGCCGAGTCGTCAGGAGAGATGACGACATCGGCGAACCGGCCGAACCCGGTCGTTACCCCATACACAGGCCTTTCGCGCTTGAGAAGTGTATCCACATACGCCGAGGCCCGGTTTATTCGTCGCCGCGCGTCAAGGTCAAGCGACACCGGCGCACCGCCCCTGGCAACCGCGACAACATCCCTTATGGATAGGCGCGCGCCGTCAATGCATACACCCATTGCAGCAGCTTCAGTCCCTTCATTCGCCCTATGCCCGGGCAATCCTCCGCGCGACATCACACGTCCAGTCGGTGAGTGTGTCAAGCTGGATGCTGCTGAATCCTATCACATCAGTATCCAGGCGACCGGCGATAGGCTCCTTCCACCTCGCCGGGATGGCGCGTTCGCCTATGAGAGCTCCGACAGTGGCCCCTACCTGCCCGGTACTGCAGTCGCAGTCCCAACCACAGCTGGCCGCCATGGACACGCTCTTGCTGAAATCGCCGCCTCCCAAGAGCAAGCTCATCACCACAATGGCAGCGTTCGGGAAGGTGTGTATCCAGTGCAGATCGCCATAGGCCTGGTTGATCCAGTCGAGCACATCCTCCCATCGGCCGTGCTCTCTGCATTTGGCCACAGTCGATCGGATAACCGATGCGAAATCGCTGTTTTGGGGGACATACCCGAGCGCCCGGTTGACGATTTCGCTGGTATCGTCCATTACAAACGCCAGACTCACCATGACCGAGTTGAAGACTTCCCCATACACGCCTTCCTTTACGTGCGAGATGACCGCATCCTTGTACGCAAGCTCAGCAGCGAGTTCAGGGTTGCCCGGGGCGGTAAGCCCGTGTACCTCGCCACGCATCTGGGCCCCGATCCAGTCGCTGAAGGGGTTGTTCTCGCGTGCCGAATACGGCGGTATGAGGCCCCTGTGCAGGTTCTCGAGAGCCTGCCTCTCAGCGGTATAGGTCTGGTCCAGTTCCAGATGCTGCACCCACTCGTATCCAAGATCCCTGCTGGTGAAGACGGGACCATGCTCATCTATGCAGTGCAACACGATGATCTGGTAGTTGATGTCGTCGTTCCTCGTGTCCGGCTTCTGCAGATAGTCGCCAACCCAACCACGCTCAGCGCGCACTTTTGCGCTGGGCCATCCGGCCGACGGGTCGCCCAGGGCGCAACCTATGCACTTGCCGTACCACGCGCCATATACTTTGTCACGATAGGCCCGATTCCCTTCATCCACACGGTAAATTCCTCCGCGTTCTGCGGCGGTCCAGCTTCCCCTGAGTTCTTCCCATGTATCCGGCTTGTGGTCGTCGTTTACCATTCTGGGAGCCCGACGCAGCGCCTCCCAGATCATTGCGATCACTTTCTGAAGTGCCCAGTAGTCGCCGGAGTTGTACGCCTCCCACCCCGCAGGAATCAACTGCCTTGCCTCCGACACGTCGTAACCCCGCTTTTCGAGGGCATCCACGCACTCGATCATCCGGTTCTCCACGGTGCGGCTGTAGGTCATGACATCCTGCCACATCTCGGCCGCCTGTCTCTCAGCATGCGTCATACTGTTATTCCTCCCTTGGCGAGACTTAATGACTCGTTAACCCTTGATGCTGCCCGCCGTCATTCCCTCAATGAACCGCCGCTGAAGCAGCAAGTACAGCACAACTATCGGCAGCACACTGATTACCGCTCCCGCCCCGGTTACAGCGAAGTCAGCCACGAATCTGGCGCTGAACTGCAAATACCGGGCCGTGACTGTCTGAAACCGCGGTTCCTGAAGGAATGTCATGGCGAACGTGAACTCATTCCATATCCACTTGGCATTGATCAGCGTCAGGGTGACCAGCGCCGGACGGGATATGGGGACTATGACTTTGGTAAGTGTGCCTATATATGAGCAGCCGTCGATCTCGGCGGCCTCTGTTATTTCCTTTGGGATCGACGCAAATTGCGAGTTCAGAAAGAGAACCGAGAACGGAACATAGACTGCCGCATATATCAAGATAATCCCCAGCGGGTTGTTGACTAAGCCCAGGCGTTTCCACATCACGAAGAGCGGCACGATGTACATGTGCAGCGGCACCTGCATGGCCAACATGAGCAGAGCAGACCATGTGGGTGTGGACCGAACGCCGAGGAACACCAGTCCGTAGGACATCATGCACGATACGACAGCGAGTACTACAGTGGAGACTGCCACGACCAGCATGGTGTTGAGCATGGCCTCTGCAAGACCCCCGGTGGTCCAGGCCTTCTTGTAGTTTTCAATGGTGGGCGCCGAAGGCAGAGCGAACGGCGACAAGATGACTTCGTAATTGTCTTTGAAGGAGTTTATGACCAGATAAAACAGAGGCACCAGCACCAACAGACAGGCCATTATCAGTATCGCATGCAAGAGTGCCTGATACCGTATCTCGCCTCGGTGTTTGGATCTCACTGCCATCAGGCATCCCTCCTGACTGCTGAAAACAACAAGATAACGAGAAGCGAGAAGGCCAGAAGAATCACTGACATGGCGCTTGCATAGCCTACCCTGAAGCCCAGGATTCCCTGTTTGTATATCCACGTGGACATCATCTCTGTGGCATGTCCGGGCCCGCCCTGCGTCATGATGTAGCTGAAATCGAATGCAGAAAGCGACCATACGGCAGTCAGCAGCAGGATGAAGTTGAGAGTCGGCCTTATCAGCGGAATCATGATGTACCGAAACTTCTGCGCCGTGCTTGCGCCGTCGATCACCGCAGCCTCATAGTATGCAGGGTCTATCTGCTGTATTGCGGCGAGGAAGATCACCATCACAAACCCCCACCACGTCCAGTTATCCACAAAGGCCAACGAGTACAGGGCAATGCGCGGATTCCCCAGCCATGACTGGCAAAGCGCCGTCCAACCCAGCTTCTCGAACAACGTATTGATGCCGAAGAACGGGTTGAAGATCCATCCCCACAGGCGCGCCACGACTACCCGCGACAATACCACCGGGATGAAGAGGATAGTCATGTACACCAGGCGCATCCTCTTGATTGACGCAAGCGCGAACGCGATCACCAGCCCCAGGAGAATTGGGACTATCATGAAGATGATAGTCCATTTCAGGTTATTCACAAGACCTATCCTGAACTCCTTGTCCCGGAACATGATGTCGGAGAAATTCTGGAGCCCCACAAAAGACGGCTTGCTCAGGCCATCCCACTCGAAGAGGGACATTGCCAGGCTCGAAATCGAAGGTACGCCGATGACGACTATCACTAGAGCGGCAGCCGGAAGACAGAACAGGGCCGCCATAGCCCGCTTGCTGAGTCTGCATTTTCTCATTCGAAGACAACTCCTTCGCTTGCGCCGTAAGCGCGGCGGCGATGCATGGTAGGCCCCAACAACGGCCGGTCGCCGCCGCGCTTCTCAAACTGCAGCTATTGGTAGAGTCAGTCCTCCTACTTGGCGGGCGCCGGCACAGGCGGAACCTTCCCCGCGGCGAGTTCCTGTGTGAAGATGGACTGAGCTTCCTTCAGGTAGTCTTCGATGGACATCAGCCCCAGGAGCACGCGAGGCAGCTTCTCATACATGTACAGCTGCGTTCCGGGCGACCAGAACGTCCAGGTAGCGTAACCGTACTTCCCACTGGACTGAGCCTCGTATATGGTTCTGTACATGTCGGCGGTCTTCGGAGCGGTCGTTGCCGGCAGGTAATCCGGAACGGCCTTCTTCAGAGGCAGCCAGAACTCGAGATTGGAGTTGATACCGTACTCCACAGCCGTCTTGGGGTTCTCGGTAAGCCAATTCAGGAACTTCGCGACGGCGTCGGGATGCTTGGTCTTCGCGTTGACTCCGACTGAGAAGCCCAGCGCCAGCGGGAGAGTGGGGCTCGCAGCGCCCATCGCCGGGAACGGCGCAAGTGCCCAGTCGAAACCCTTGGCGTAGAGTGGCGCGTACTTCACGCCCCAGCTTCCGTCCATCATCATGAGGGCCTTCTGAGTGCCCCACACGGCGACAGCGTCGTCGCTAGTAACGTCGTACATCTGCTTGTTCATGATCCAGCCCTTATCCCACATGTACTTCAGCTTGGCGATGGAATCCACGAAGGGCTGGGCCGTCCACGGTATCTGACCCGTCAGAGCCTTATACACATTCTCCGGGCCCGCGGCGCTGTTGAACACGACCGACAGCCACCACTCGTTGGCGGGAGTAAAGCCGCGAACGCCGAAGGCGATCGGGATACGCCCGATCTTCTGGATGTTCTCACACGTTGCACACAGCTCTTCCCAGGTGGTCGGGACTTTCCACCCGCGCTTGTCGAACTCAGTCTTGTTATAGTACAGGAGGAGAGTCTCGGGGTTGGCCGGGAAGGCCATCAGCTTGCCTTTGTAGCTGTGGCTTTCCAGGGCGTAGCTGAAGAACCTGTCTTTCCAGTTGTACTTGGCTGCGTAGGGAGTAAGGTCGAGAAGAAGGCCCGCATCTGCGAAAGGCGGCATTGTGCTGGGCCCGAATAGCCTCCACATGTCGATGTCGGAACCGGACGCGAGGGCGGCCCTCACAGACTGCAGATACTCATCGCCTTCGCCTGCCGACCTGATCTCCACGCGCACTTCGTTTTGGCTTGCGTTGAACAGATCGAACCACTCGACCATCTTCTGCATCGCTATGTCCTGTGTCTGTTCAATCCAGAACTTGATCTTCACCGGAGCACTTGCTCCCTGGGCAGCGGTGGGCGCCAGGGCCATGGCCAGCAGAGCGGCCACGCAGAGCACTGCCTTGAGCCATGTGTTCTTGGTTGTCATTTCTGCATTCAAACCTCCCATTTGCCAGGATTGCATAGTAGACGCACTGGTACGTCTGGTAGCGCAACACTGGAAGCTCACAGATCTCGCGTATGCTGGCTGGCGATCCCGTTATCTCCTCCCTGGCCGCGCGCGCCATGTGCGTCCCGGACGCCACTCGCGGTGCGCAGTAGTTCTTGAACGTTCTCTTCAGAAAGGGCAGGCGACTGTGCTCCCATGGTCTGGGTGACTATGGCTCCGACTGCACACGCGTACTGCAGACTGTGCCATGGGTCCGGCTTCGTGAGCCAGGCCACTGCGAATCCTGCTACAAAAGCGTCGCCTGCACCAGTTGTATCTACACTTCTGACGCTGAATGCGGGGCAGTGAAGTCTTCCCTCGGGCCCCGCGTATATGGCTCCGTTCTCGCCAAGGGTGACGACTACTCTGGCCGCCCCGCGCGATCGAATACTCTCGGCCGCCCGCATTGCGCTGGGGATATCACGAACAGGCACATCCGATATCATGGACGCCTCCACCTCATTGGGTATGAGGATGTCGACGTTAGCAAGCAGACCGGATTCCACGCGCCGGGCAGGCGCCGGGTTGCACACCGTCAGCACCTTACGCCGCCTGGCGATCCCGAGCGCTTCCTCCACGCCGGCCATGGGCGTCTCGAACTGGACAATAAGCGCTTGCGATCCGGCGATTACGCCCTCCGCCTCCTTCACTCTGTCAGCGGAGAGTGCGTCATTGGCTGCCGGCCACACTACTATCGAGTTCTGCCCGGCCTCGTCTACCACTATGACGGCCATTCCCGTAGTCGACTCCGTTTCGCGCGCGATCCAATCGACACACACATTGGCTTTCCGGAGATTACTGACAAGTTCATCTCCTTGAGTATCCACCCCCACCCTGCCTACCATGGATACACGCGCCCCCCGCTGAGCGGCGGCCAGCGCCTCATTCGCGCCCTTTCCGCCGGGGGAAAACCGGGCTGACAGAGCGGTCGTGGTCTCACCTGGCCTGGGCAGGCGCGTCACACCAAGACTCATATCCATGTTAAGGCTGCCTACAACTACAATTCTGGGTTGCATACTGACCCCTCGCACTTAATCATTGCGGCAGATTCCCTCAGCACCAACTGCGGCCTGAGCATCACGGTTTGATACGGGTTGCCCGGCGCCCGCAGCCGGTCGATCAGCATCCTGCATGCGATAGCGCCCATTTCATACTTGGGCTGAGCGACAGTGGTAAGGCGGGGCCGGGCCACAGACGCCACTGTGATGTCGTCGTACCCGACCACGGAAATGTCGCCCGGAACCTGCAGTTCCGACTCTTCGAGCGCGCGGAGTGCACCAACAGCCATCAGGTCATTGCAGGCGAATATGGCTGTGGGCGGCTCAGACAGCCTGATCAGCTCCATGGCGCCGTTGTAGCCGCTTGCTTCGCGGTAATCGCCCTCGCGAACCAGATCGGGGCTGGGAGCAATGCCCCACTCGCCAAGGGCGCGCCGGTAACCTTCAATTCTATCCTGGCTGGTTGCGACTCCCATCGGCCCGGTTATTACGCCGATTCTGACATGCCCCAGGTCCAGCAGATGCCGTGTGCCCTGGAATGCCCCTTCCACGTTGTCGGCTGAGACCATGTCGCACTTCAGGTCCATGCGCCTATCTGCCAGTACTACAGGTATCCCCGACTTCATTAGTGTCTTGACATTCCTCGAGCTGACCTGCGAAGTAGTGAATATGACTCCATCAGCCTGTCGGCTGCGCAGGACGTCTATGTAATCGTTTTCCTTCTTCAAGCTCCCATCAGTATTGCACAGGAGCACATTGTACCCGTTCTCGCTGGCCGCATCCTCCACTCCTCTGGCAACAGCGGGAAAGAAGGGGTTACATATGTCGGGCACTATCAGTCCAAGTATGTAGCTCTGCCGGGTGACCAGACCCCGGGCAAACGAGTTGGGCTGATAGTCCATTTCCCTCGCTACCTGCAGAATCTGTTCTCTGAGCTCTTTGCGCACATACCCGCCGCCGGAGAGAGCCCTGGAAACCGTGGCAGTGGAAACACCCACTTTGCCGGCAATCTCGTATATGGTGGCTATTGCTGTGCACCTCGCAATCTCGCGCCTCTGCCGCGTCCAGAAGGCGCATGTAAGCGCTTACATATGATAGCGGTTACACATATTCTCCGTGATTTCAGTAGTTCCTTCTTGTGTGGACCAAGTTTTTCGTTTCCTGACGCCCGGAATGCGACAGCCGCGCCGGCCGGCCCCTTCGGGCCCCGCCGACGCGGCTGTATGCATATCCTCATCCGTTTGGCCAGTAAGGCCAGTCGATTTCGCTACTTAGGCCGGCGCCCCCTCCGGGCTGGGTTCGCGCTTTCCGCCCGATTTCAGCCTCTCCTCGATGGCGGCCAGGGCGCCTCTGGCATCTCCGGCAGATGGGGCCTGGGCCTCCGAGCCGGCCGGCCGGGCGGCCGACTGCGCGGCTTTCGCTTCGTCGCAGCTCTCGCCGGCCGCGTCCGCAAGCAGAGCCTCGAGTTCATCTCCCTCGACTGTCTCCTGCTCTTTCAGGGTCTGAGCCAGCTTGTGCAGGCTGTCGATATTGTCGCACAGTATCTGCCTCGCGGTGTCATGGGCAGCTGTAACTATCTTGTGGACCTCTTCGTCGATCTTGGCGGCCACTTCCTCACTGTAGTTGCGGTCGCGGGAGATGTCGCGCCCCAGGAAGACCTGTTCTTCTTGGCTGCGGCCGAACGTCATCGGGCCGAGGTCGCTCATGCCGTACTCGGTGACCATCTTGCGGGCGGTCTTGCTCACCCGCTCCAGGTCATTGCCGGCGCCGGTGCTGATCTCGCCCAGCACCAGCTCTTCGGCGACCCGACCGCCCAGTCCCACGATGATCTCGTTCATTATCTCGGACTGG
>CAYZHL010000020.1:0-5655 GCA_964478095.1 uncultured Clostridia bacterium
TGAGCTGGCCTATGGTCATTGATCTGTCGACGGCCTTGCACATGTCGTAGATGGTGAGCGCGGCCACCGCCGCTCCGCACAGGGCTTCCATTTCAGCCCCTGTTCGGCCCAGCGTTCGCACCGCGACCCGGATGTCCACAGCGCCTGCCTGTTCATCGGCGGAGAAATCCACATCTATGCCTGTGAGGGCTATCGGGTGGCACATGGGGATCATCGAGGATGTGTTCTTAGCGGCCATGATCGCCGCCACTCGCGCTACCCCGAATACTTCTCCCTTCGGGCCCTCACCGCGTTGGATCAGTGCCAGCGTACCGGGGTCCATCGTGATTCTGCACTCGGCCACGGCCTTTCGGTAGGTCTCGGGTTTGTCGGATATGTCGACCATGCGCGCCTTGCCTGCCTCGTCCAGATGGGTGAGCCCGGGAGCCTTGCCCGGCTCCGCGATGTCGATGTGTTCACCTGACACCATAGTGTTGTCTCTCCAATCTTCTCTCTCAAGTAGCGGCTCCATCTAGCCGCCTATCTGCGACAGTGGACGGGCCTCCCAGCCGCCGTCGGCGCCGCGCGATCTGCCGCTTCCGGGCTTAGCCGCCACGGCCCTGCGGATGAGATCGGCAATGGCGCCATCGTCAGCTCCGCTGCGGAGGGCTGTTTTTACATCTATCGAAGCCTCCGAAAGCAGGCACGGTCTGAACATTCCGTCAGCAGTGAGACGGATTCTGTTGCACGCACCGCAGAATTCGTCGCCGTCTCGGGAGATAAAGCCGACCCGGCCCAAACCGCCACGGAGCCTGAGGTAGCTCGCGGGCCCAGAGCGGTTCAGCCCGGCGACTGCTGCGGCTTCGGCCCCAGTAGCACAGACATCTGTTAGTTTGGCCGCAGCCCGCTGCGCGATTCTGTCCTCAACCCCCATCGCCAGCACGCGCCGGCGGATCTCATCTATCGGGACTACGTATTCGCCACCGAAAAGACCGCCGTTTCCCCAGAATGGCATGAATTCTATGAATCTGACATCCCAGTCATGCTTGAGAGTGAGGGCGGCCAGGCTCTCGATCTCGTCGGAGTTGATGCCCCTGAGCACGACCGCGTTGAGCCTTATGGGGCCGAGGCCTGCTCGCTGGGCCGCGTGAATGCCGGCGATCGCTGAAGCCAAGTCGCCTCGCCGCGTCAGGCGCGCGTAAGCATCGGGGTTGAGCGAATCCAGGCTGATATTGACGCGCTTCAATCCCGCCCCCGCCAGTTCATCTGCCACTGGCGCAAGCATCGTCGCATTAGTCGTCATCGATATGTCGCAAATCCCCGGAACGCTGGCCACCGCGCGCACCAGCGAAACGACGCCCTTCCTTGCCAAAGGTTCGCCGCCTGTGATGCGCACTCGGGATATGCCCAGCGTGGAAGCGACGCGCACTACGCGAGCGAACTCTTCCATGGTGAGCATTTCGTCGTGTGCCCTGGCCTTAACTCCCTCTTCGGGCATGCAGTACACGCATCTCAGGTTGCACTTGTCGGTGACTGAGATTCGCATGTAGGTGATCTCCCGCCCAAATCTGTCGACTAGCCCGCCCAACCCTGCCACACAACCTTCCCGGTATCAGACAGATCATATCCGCCCATGGCCAGCACAGCGCGCTTGAACTCGTCTGATCTGATCACGGCAAGCAGCGCGTTCATCATCTCGGACTCCAGAAACTCCCTGGTGGTGAGTAGATCGTACTGCTCCATCGACACCGGGACGAAGTCGAGACCAAGTGCAACTGCCGCACTGCGGATGCCGAGCCCCACGTCTGCCGCGCCGTTTGCGACTGAGGCCGCGACGCCCATGTGGGTGTATTCCTCATGAGAGTAGCCCTTCACAGCATAGGGATCGATGCCCAGTCTGCCGAGTTCCATATCGAGCAAAACCCTGGTGCCGGCGCCCCTTTGCCTGTTGACGAAGGCTACACCCTCGCGCGCAAGATCGCCGAATCCGGCGATGTTCTTGGGGTTGCCCGGAAGCACTATGAAGCCCTGCTCCCGGTGGACCAGGTTCACCAGCGCGTAGTTTTCCGCGTCGAGCAATCGCTCGACGTACGGGACGTTGTACTCTCCTGTCTCCTCGTCGATGAGGTGTGTGCCCGCAATGTGAGCCTCGCCTCTGCGCATCGCCATGAATCCGCCCATGCTGCCCACGTGAGCCGACGACAAGCTCATGCCGGGGTAAGCCCTGGCCAGGAAGGTGGCGAGTATGTCGAGGGCGAGATCGTGGCTGCCGATGGCCATGATAGTTCGCCTGATCTGGTTCAAGCTGCGGAGCAGCTCTACCTGCACCGAAGCGCCTTCGTCGATCCCCTGGATCTCTGGAGGCACTCGCACGATCCCATCGGCCTTCACAAGAGACATAATGGCGCCCGCTCCGCGCGGCAACGGGGTCACGACGAGCTTGCCGCCTACATCGCCCACCTTGACTCTGACGAATTCCGTGACGCCGGGTGTAGACACTATGCGACGCGTAGCGGTGGCGGTCACCTGCGGCAGCGGCTCCACCGGGCGCGCCAGCATCCTGGCCATGAGCGGTTTCAGGAACAGCTCGCACGCGAGTGAGGCCGACACGGGATAGCCCGGCACGCCTATGAAGGGACGCCCTTCCACGATTCCCAGGATTGTGGGCTTGCCCGGCTTGACCGCCACGCCGTGCACAATGACCTCGCCCAGCCTGCCCGCGACTGCGCTAGTGTAATCCTCGCTCCCTGCAGACGAACCGGCGTTCACGATCACGATGTCGCTCTCGGCCGCAGCCTGTTGCACAGCCTGTGTGATCGCCTCGAACTCGTCACGCACGATGTCGCAGAACACGGGCTCCCCGCCCCACTCGCTCACGAACCCTCCGATGATCCTGGAGTTGAACTCCACGATGTCGCCTGCGCGCAGCTTCGATCCCGGAGCGACCAGCTCGTCACCGGTGGGTATTATAGCAACGCGCGGGCGGCGGCGCACCTCGACCTGGGTGACTCCGGCTGCGAGCATGGCGCCTATGTCGATCGCACGGATAGCGTGGTTTTCGGGAAGCACCAGCTCCGTGGCTACGATGTCCTCTCCCACACTGCGCACGTGTTGCCATGGTTTGGCCGGCGCAATGATAGTGACGGTATCATCAGTCGTCTCCACCAGGTCCTCAACCATGATGACCGCGTCGAACCCGAAGGGCAGAGGGTCGCCGGTGTCTGCCATGACAGCATCCTCGTCCAGCCTGAGTGTTACGGGTCGGCGTTCACTGGCTGCGAACGTCGAGTCCGACTTGACTGCCGCTCCATCCATGGCGCATGCGTGGTAGTGAGGAGACGAGATCCTGGCGAATACGGGCTCGGCCGTAATGCGTCCCATGGCGGCGACGTCTACGGGGACCGGCTCTCCGGGGAGCGTGCCGACGACCCGGCGTCCGTCAAGGGCGGCGAAGAATGCCTGCACCGCCTGATCGAGCGGAGCTTCATCAAGATAGACATTGCGTTTCACTGCGTTCACCTCCACGCCAGCACAGTGACGACGTCACCCTTCTGGACTCCTTCTGTTCCCGCAGGTATCCGAATAGTCCCGTCCGCGCTCGCAAGTCCCGATATGAGCGCTGATTTGCTGAATATCGGGTCGGCCCAGGTTTCTCCGTCGCGCCTGGCGATCCTGACCGACACGTACTCCTCCCTGCCTGCGGCGCTGGCCACGTTGGCTCCGATGCGCGCGACAAGCTCACGACTTACGAGCCTGCCCCCCATCCATCTGGCGATGGCCGGCTCGACTAGAAGTCGGAATACTGTGAGGCAGGACACGGGGTGCCCGGGCAGCCCGAACACGGGCACGCCGTCGGCCACGGCTATGATCGTGGGTTTGCCCGGCTTCACGGCAATACCATGTACCAGAACGCCCGGCCTGCCCAGGCTGTCGATGGCTTCGCGGGCGAAATCCCGAGTCCCTATGGAACTGCCCCCTGACACGATCAGCATGTCCACGCGCCCGAGCGCGTCGCGCATCGCCTGAGCGAGACTGGCGTAGTCGTCGCGCACGATGCCCAGAATCTCCGGGCGCGCTCCGGCGAGGCGCGCGGCAGCATGGAGGGCGTAGGAATTCATATCCCGGACCTGGCCGGGCGCGGGCGCGGCGCCCACGTCCACAAGCTCATCGCCTGTGGAGATGATGCCCACCCGCGGCCCTACGGATACTTCAACATCAGGCATGCCCACAGCCGCAAGTGCTGCTATGTCGTGTTCTCGGAGCAGGCGCCCGCCCGTAAGTAACACTTCGCCGCGCGCCGCGTCTTCGTCGGCAACTACCACATTCTCTCCCGGGGCCACGGGGCGCAGAACGGCCATCGTAGTATCGTCTATCTCCTCAGTCAGCTCCACCATGACCACAGCATCCGCCCCGGCCGGGAGCATTGAGCCTGTAGCCACCCGGACGCACGAATGCTTTGGCAGGTCAATCTGGGCCACTTCCCCCATGCCAACCTCGCCGGCGACCGTGAGAAGCGCCGGAAGGGAATCCGACGCGCCGAATGTATCGGCAGCGCGCACAGCGTATCCATCCATTGTGGACCTTGCGAACCCGGGCAAATCGACAGGCGACACCACATCGCGCGCCAGCAGCCGTCCTGCCGCGTCCAACAGGGGCGCCTGTTCGGTGACGCGAGGGCCTGGCGGCATGTGATCGCACAGTATCCGCCATGCTTCATCTGGCGGAGTCAGCGAGAGAAAGACCGGAGTCGGCGTCGCCGTCATCATCACCTTCCTTGCCACAGAGCCACGAAGCAGAACGGAGCAACTCCGACAGCGCGTTGCGCGTGTCGGCTGCAAGCACGCGGCGGATGCTTCCGTCTGCCACTACACGTCCCTCGTTCATGACGACAGTTCTATCGCCAAGGAACGGAATTTCTGTTACGTCGTGAGTCACAAATATCGTGGTGGTCCCGGAGGCGCGCACCGCTTCGCCCACCTCGCGCAGAAGCGCTGTTCTGGTCGTGAGATCCAGCGCGTTGAAAGGCTCGTCCAGGAATAGTATCTCCGGCTCGAGCGCAAATGCTCTGGCCAGGCTGACTCGCTGGCTTTCGCCGCCCGACAGCGCCCGGGCGGGTCGCCGCGTCAAGTGCTCTACGCGAAACATCGACAGCGCGCTCGCCACACGCTCTCGTATAGCGGCTTCGGGCGTCTTCCGTATCCTCAGGCCGAGCGCCACATTGTCGAAAACCGAGGTGTTGAGCAGGCACGCGCGCTGGAGCACCATGGCCGTGCGCCGCCTTACATGAATGGGGTTTGCGCCGCGCCCAATGCGCTCGCCCAGAACCGTGAGGGAGCCGGTGTCAAGCGGAAGCAAACACGCCATTACCTGAAGCAATGTGCTCTTGCCCGCGCCGTTGGGGCCGACAACCGCCACAGATTCGCCCTGCGCGACTGCAAGATCGGCGATGTCAAGCACAAGTCGTCCCGCGCGCCGCAACTCTGCGTCCTTGAGGATGATCATTGTCCCGTCGGTCGACCTTTCTGCTGTAGATGAGTGAGCCAGGACGTGACGGCAAGCGTCAGGCCCATCAGTATCAGCGACAGTGCGATGGCTGTGCCGAAGTTGCCCCTCCCTACCTCCATGGACGTAGCCGTGGTGAGCACGCGGGTCTGCCCCACAACATTCCCGCCGACC
>CAYZHL010000020.1:5765-10293 GCA_964478095.1 uncultured Clostridia bacterium
GCGACAGAATCTGCACACGAATACCCGGATCGAGCTGGCCTATGCCGGACATGGTGAGCCCGGTGATGATGGGCAGAGCTATGAGGGTCTGGGCGATCACCATTGCTGCGGGAGTGTACATGAGGCGCAGCGAACCAAGGGGCCCGTATCGCCACAACACGATGCTGACCCAGAGGCCCACAACCACCGGCGGCAGCCCCATGCCGGTATTCACTACGCTGGCTACTGCATCACGTCCGCGGAACTTACCCAGGGCGAGGGCCGTGCCCAGCGGAACGCCTATTGCCAGGCTGATCAGGGTGGCCAGTCCTGATACTTTCAGGGTGAGAAGGGCGATCTGGAAGACACCGCGATCGCCCTTCACCAGTAGCCGGAAGGCCTGTGTAATACCTTCGGCAATGAGGTCCAATGTCTACCTACTTTCCGAGATCGTCCACATTCTTGCCGGCATCCGGGAAGAACAGAGGACCTCCATACTTGTCTACGCCGAAAGTGCTGATGATCTTCTGCACTTCAGGCGATACCATGAACTCGACAAAGGCGAGTCCGCCAGCGCCATTCACCTTGGAGAACTTAGCCGGGTTCACTTGCATCACGTGGTAGATGTTGAGCAGCACCGCATCGCCCTCAACTAGTACATCGAGGGCAAGGTTCCTCTTGAGCGCAAGATAAGTGCCGCGGTCAGTAAGGGTGTAGCCCTCCTTTTCCGATGCGATGTTGAGTGTATGGGCCATACCGGCGCCGGCCTCCACATACCATTTACCGGAAGGCTTCACGTTCAGCTTGCCCCAGATTTCCTTCTCCTTCTTGTGGGTTCCGGAATCATCGCCGCGAGACACAAATACCGACTGGCTGCCATGGATTCTGGAGAATGCCTCAGCAGCCGACTTCAGCCCGCGCACCTTGGCAGGATCGCCTGCAGGGCCCGCGATGACGAAGTCGTTGTGCATCACCAGCCTGCGTTCGACAACATCGCCACTGTTCACAAGCGGCAGCTCTGAGCTGGGCGCGTGCGTGAGCAGCACGTCCGCCTCGCCGCGACTGCCCAGGGCCAGGGCTTGTCCGGTGCCAACGGCAATCGTCTTCACAACGTAGCCGGTCTTCTGCTCGAATATCGGGATCAAGGCGTCGAGCAGGCCGGTGTCGGCTGTACTAGTAGTTGTGGCCAGGATTACCTCGCGAGCAGGGGCTGCGGCGCTCGCTCCGATAGCTAGAACCGTGAGCAACAGGACGGTAAGTAGGATACGGGCACCCGATTTGACAGATGATTTGGACAGCATTGATACATCTCCTTTCCAAACATGGGAGGCCTGCCAGTTTCCCGACAGACCCTCGAGTCGCCGGCGGCGCCGGCGACTACCGGTCATGCGCCATCCCGGGCGGGGTGAGGCGCGATGACTCGGGGGTGAGCCCGATATGTAGTTGAGAGAGGCTCAGTGCCTGCTAATGCCTCTGCTCATAGTTTAGACGGGCTGGGAGGGCAAGTCAACCTACGCAGGTTGTGCGGGGCGGCCCGATTTAGGCGCAAGCTACATGTTCGCAACGATAGCCGCAGCGAATTCGGACGTTTGCACCTGCCTTGCGCCCTCTATCTGGCGCGCAAGATCATACGTAACCGTCTTCTGGGCGACTGTAGCCTCTAGTGCCCGAACAACGGCCCGAGCCCCCTCATTCCAACCCATATAGTCAAGCATCATTGCAGCCGATAGTATCAGCGAGCTCGGATTGACCTTGTCGAGCCCGGCGTACTTCGGAGCGGTTCCGTGAGTGGCCTCGAAAACGGCCAAGTAGTCCCCTATGTTAGCTCCCGGCGCCATTCCTAGCCCACCCACCTGTGCAGCGAGTGCATCTGAAAGATAGTCTCCGTTCAGGTTCGGCGCCACTATCACATCGTACTCTTTGCCCCGCAGGAGAACCTGCTGGAACATGTTATCGGTTATGCGATCATTCACCAGGATCCTGCCCTCGGGCACAGTCCCTCCCACCGAGGACAGCTCGCTCTCAGTTACGACCACGTTACCGAACTCGCGGGCGGCCAGTTCATAGCACCATGTCCTGAACGCGCCTTCCGTGTACTTCATGATGTTGCCCTTGTGGACTATGGTGACGACGCGGCGGCCATTCTCAATAGCGTAGTATAGGGCCTTGCGCATGAGGCGTTCGCTAGCTGTTCGTGTTATCGGCTTGATCCCGATGCCTGCCGATTCCTCTAAGCGGCAGCCCATTTCGTCGTTGAGAAAGCGGACGACTCTCCTTGCCGCCTCACTCCCTGCCTCCCATTCGATCCCGGCATATATGTCTTCCGTATTTTCTCTGAAGATGACCACATCAACCCATTCAGGATGGACGACTGGGCTTGGAGTACCTCCGATCCACCTAACAGGCCGTATACATGCGTAAAGGTCTAGCTCCTGGCGGATCGCAACGTTGAGGCTGCGAATGCCGCCCCCTATAGGTGTGGTGAGCGGCCCCTTGATCGCCACTACGTGCTGATCTACGGCATCAAGAGTGGCCCGAGGTAGCCACTCGCCGGTGAGTCGGTATGCCTTCTCTCCCGCCAGTATTTCTTTCCACTCAATCTGCCTACTCCCCGAGTACGCCTTCCTTACGGCGGCATCCACGACGGCCTTCGCTGCATTCCATATATCGGGCCCGATGCCGTCGCCTTCGATGTACGGTATTATCGGGCAGTCCGGCACGCGCAATCTGCCGTCGACGATCACGATCTTCTCCGACACTGATACTCGCCCCCCGAATTAGTACATGCTTAGGTGTGCGTCAGCTGTTCGCTGCTGCGGGCTGTTGGCGGCGCTTGCGCAGATGAGCAGAGACCAGCGGATATGCGACAGACAGGGCAGCCAGCATCAGCAAGGTGACTGATATGCCTGATCTGAAGAAGATCCTGACACTGCCGTCGGACAGCATAAGAGATTGCCTGAACGATTGCTCCAGCGGCGACCCGATGACAACTGCCAGGATGAGCGGGGCCGACGGAACATCGTACTTCCGCATGAAGTAGCCAACGAGGCCGAAAATCGTTAGCAGGTAGAGGTCGACTGAACTGAAGTTGGTCGTGTACACTCCCAAGAATGAGATCGCCATTATGAGAGGGTAGAGTATTCTGGGCGGAACAGCGAGTAGTCTCACCAGCAGACCGGCCAGGGGCAGATTCACAATGAGGCATACGACCGCGCCCACAAACATGCTCGCAATGATTCCCCAAGCTACTTCGGGGTGATGCTGGAACAGCAGCGGACCCGGCTGAAGGCCTGCTATCATCAGCGCCCCCAGCATGATTGCGGCGGTCCCGGATCCAGGGACGCCCAGCGTAATCATTGGAAGGATCGCCCCGATCGAGCAGGAGTTGTTGGCAGCCTCCGGCGCCGCCAGCCCCTCTATCGCACCCTTGCCGAACTCCTCCGGATGCTTGGATATCTGCTTTTCGTTGTTGTAGGCCATCATCGTAGCGATGGTTCCGCCCGTGCCTGGCAGCACACCAATGAGGAAACCGACGGGCGTCTGCCTCAGAATAGGCCCTATCGATCGCCGCCATTGCTCCTTGCTGATCCAGATGCGACCGAATTTGGTCTTCAGAGGCTGGTCTCCGGTGGAGTTCAATGTCTTGTAGTTTTCAAGCACCTCCGTCACCGCATAAAGGCCGATGATGACGACCACGAACTCGATGCCCATCTGCAGCTCAGGAACTCCGAACGTAAAGCGGTGCACACCGGACTGAAGATCTATTCCGATTGTAGTGAGCATCAAGCCGAACAACAGAGATATGAACCCCTTGAGTAATGACTCCTCCGAAAGAGATGTAGTGGCCGCCAGTGCGCACACCATGAGCATGAAGTATTCTGGCGGGCCGAATCTCAGAGCGAACCTGGTGATAGGAAGGGCTGCCACCATTGCGGCGAGAGCGGCAGCGATCTGTCCGATGAACGACGCGAGGCCCGAGACGGCCAGGGCAGCTTCGGCCTGCCCTTTGAGCGTCATCGGATAGCCGTCGAAGCATGAGACCACTGAGGAGGCGTCCCCTGGAATGTTCAGAAGTATGGAGCATCTGGACCCGCCAAACATGGCGCCGTAGTAGATCGCGCACATCATGATGAGGGCAGCGGCCGGCTTGAGCACGAATGTCATGGGCAGAAGGAGGGCGATGCCTGTTGCCGGCCCTATGCCGGGCAACATCCCCACGATACTCCCCATTATGCATCCAAACGTCAGCCAGAGCAGGTTCGCAGGTTGAACAACCACAGACAGGCCGTACAGTATGTTCCTTAGGACCTCCATATCATGTCCCCTCCCTTCACGGCAAGTGGATCATCAACAATCGTTCAAAGGCGAACCAAGTCCCGTATGTGAAGGCAACCGTCACTATGATATTGGTCAGCCATCTCCTGATCCCGTTCACGACGAACAACATAGCTCCCAGGAACAGGAGTGTTGACACTACAAACCCAAGTCGCATGAACGCAGCCGCGTACAGAACGCAGAGCCCGATGGTGCCCAGAGCAAGCCGAGCGAA
>CAYZHL010000020.1:10303-11179 GCA_964478095.1 uncultured Clostridia bacterium
CTTGTCCACCGCGGGTTTCGCCTGTGATTCGCTCGCCTTGCGCGTCTCGTCCGTCTTGTGCTTACGCGCACTGCGTAGGCTGCTCAGGCAGAGCACGGCGCCGAGTATCGTCATGGCCGCCCCCAAGCCCAGAGGGAAGTACATGGGAGCCCATGGATTGCCTATCAGGGCCTTTGGCAGTCTGAGCGCCTGAAGCGAGTAGACTATGCCAAGCAACGCAGCAACAGCCCCCACAACAGAGTCGCCGTTCATGTTGTCACCTCCGGGATCGGCGCGCCCTGCGGGACAGACGGGCCTGCCTGCGTCTGCCCCACAGGGACTTGCCGAGAACACGTTGTCTCAGCCGGACATGCCCTTGCGGGCCGGAGCCGGCTGCGATTACTTTGCGACTAGAAGGCCCACGTCCTCGAGCAGAGACTTGTACTCTTCATTCGTCGTTTCAAGGAACTTCGCAAACTCCTTGGGGCTGAGAAAGGCCTCCGCCCACCCGTTCTTAACGCAGATCTCTTTCCATTGCGATGTCTGCGCCATTTGGGCTAGGGCGTTGCTGAGGTACTCTACTGCATAGTCGGGCATGCCGGGAGGACCAAACAACCCCCTCCAGTTGACGAACTCGGTATCGATGCCAAGCTCCCGCAGGGTCGGCACTTTGGCCATCGGGCCTTGCTTGATCCGCTCAGGAGCGGTGATCGCAAGCACACGGATATCGCCGCTCTCCATCGGGCCAACGGTCTCGGCCATTCCTGTCGTCAGAAGATCCACGTGACCTCCCATGAGAGCCGCTAGACCCTCGCCGCCCTGAAAAGGAATGTACTGAACTCCCCGGATATTGGTCACGCCGGCCACCTTCGCGGCCTGCAGAAACTGGATGTGGTC
>CAYZHL010000020.1:11189-19566 GCA_964478095.1 uncultured Clostridia bacterium
GCCGGCGATCTTCACGCTCTTCGGGTTCTTCTTGAGCGCCTCCATCACGTCGTTCAGCGTGCGGTACGGCGAGTTCTTGGGTACTGCGAACGCGCCGTAATCGCATATCAGTCGGGCGATCGGAGTCACGTCCTTATAGCTCAGCTCAGTCTGTCCAGTGAGCCTTATCAACAGCAGCGGCGGCGAGTAGACTGCCACCTCGTACGGGTCTCCCTTTTTCGTCTGAAGATAGGCCAAGGCTACTCCGCCGCCTCCGCCCGGCTTGTTAACTACCGGCATGGGTTGCGTGATTATCCGTTGTTCGCCAAGAACGCGGGCGACCATCCTGATGGTCGTATCCCAACCGCCTCCGGGCCCGGCGGGCGCTATGAACTCAAAGGCTCTGCTGGGATAACCCTTCTCCGCGGCGTTGCCGACCAGGCCGCACAACAGGCAACATGCCAACGCCATTGAGATTGCGAGAGACAGCTTCGCAAGCCGCCCATATGACATGGTCCTCATTGTTATCCCTCCATACAACTAGTGGCCTTACTAGACGAGAAGCAGCAATGCCAAATACGTACCCCTTCCACGCTGACGTAGTCCCCTGAAGGCATCACCTCCGTGCTCTCGTCCTTCCATACTTCAACCTGCTACACTTATTGGACCGCATTCCCGCGCGCCAGGTTCAGGAGCCCTCCTGCCATGATGATCTGCCTGTCCCTATCCGATAGGTCGTGTTCCAGCTCGAACGACCGACCCGTAGTCACATCAGCCATGACGACCACGTCCGAGCGGATCTGGTCATGCAGACGATCGAGCCTCAGTTCATGCCCTTGCTCTACCAAGTCCCAGTCGCTTTGATGGCGGAAAGTGAGCGGGAGTATTCCGAAGTTTATGAGATTTTGCCGGTGTATGCGGGCAAACGACTTAGCGACAATGGCCCTGACGCCGAGGAACAGAGGCGCCAGCGCAGCATGTTCCCTGCTGGAACCCTGCCCGTAGTTGGCGCCGCCGACGATGAACCCGCCGCCCGCAGCGCGGGCCCTGTCGTAGAATGTAGGGTCAACGGCCTCGAAGCAGTGCTTCGAAATCTCGGGTATGTTCGACCGCAACGGGAGCACCTTCGCGCCGGCGGGCATAATGTGGTCAGTCGTGATGTTGTCGCGGACTTTCAGGAGCACCGTCGAATCGTCCACCTCGAATGACTCGGGAACGTCCAGCTTGATTGGCGTTCCGAGTCCCCTCGGATCGGTAATGACGCCCGCTATCGCGGATGCAGCCGCTGTCTCCGCGCTGACTAGGTAGACCTGTGCGTCGCGAGTGCCGCTCCTTCCCTCGAAGTTGCGGTTGGACGTTCTGAGAGACACACCGACTGATACCGGGGCCTGCCCCACGCCCACACACGGACCGCATGCGCACTCGAGGATGCGAGCCCCTGCCGCCACAAGATCCGATAGCGTTCCGTTTCCGGCAATCGCGCGCATGACCTGCCGCGAGCCTGGAGCAATGACAAGACTGACGTTGGGCGCAACGGTCTTGCCGCGCAGTATGGAAGCCACTATCATTAGGTCGGCGATCGAGGAGTTGGTGCAGCTGCCGATGAACACCTGGTCGACACGGGCGCCGGCCACATCCAACACTCGTGCTACATTGTCAGGGCTATGGGGAAGGGCGATCAGAGGCTCTAGTTGGTCAAGGAAGATGTCATGCGCGGCACTGTAGTCGGCGTCGGGGTCGGCAGAGAGCGGCACGAAGTCACGTTCGCGCCCCTGGGACCTCAGGAATCGCCTGGTTACGTCATCGCTCGGGAAAACCGATGTAGTGGCGCCGAGCTCCGCTCCCATGTTCGCTATAGTCGCCCGCTGGGGGACAGTAAGGGAGCCCACTCCGTCGCCGCTGTATTCCATTATCTTGTTCAGGCCTCCCTTTACAGAGAGCCTGCGCAGGATCTCAAGTATCACGTCCTTGGCCGACACGCACGGCCCAAGCCTGCCGTGGAGCCTGATGTTGACTACCTCAGGCGTCTTCAGCCAGAACGGGAAACCCGCCATCGCCATGGCGACATCGAGTCCGCCGGCGCCAATCGCAAGCGCCCCTATTCCGCCCGCAGTAGGAGTGTGGCTGTCAGATCCCAGCAAGGTCTTGCCCGGCGCGGCGAACCGTTCGAGGTGGACTTGATGGCAGATGCCGTTGCCGGCCCGGGAAAACCTCACTCCGAACCGGGCTGCGGTCGTCTGAAGGAACCTGTGATCGTCAGCGTTCTCAAAACCGGTCTGCAGCGTGTTGTGATCCACGTAGCTCACCGACAGCTCGGTGTTGACTCGGGGAAGGCCCATTGCCTCAAACTCGAGGTACGCCATCGTCCCAGTAGCATCTTGGGTAAGGGTCTGATCGATTCGAAGAGCGATATCTGCCCCAGGCGTCATGTCTCCTTCCATCAAGTGCGAGGACATAATCTTGCCGGCGACGCTTCGTCCCATGCTGTCTCCTCCCCTCTGAACGCAGCTAGGTACTCCTCGCGAGCGGCCTTCAGGTGCCGACGCATCAGCTCCTGGGCGCGCTCAGCATCCCTATCGCGAATTGCCTGCAGAATCGCGGCATGCTCTTGTAGAGCGGAGGGTTTTCGAAACTCTCTGGACAGAGTGACTCGTCTGAAAGTGGACTGGTATTCCTGGTAGGTGTCTATCAGTCTCGTCAGGTGCGGCATCCGCGATGACGCGATCAGCATGTCGTTGAACCGTCGCACAACCTTGAGTAGCTCGTCCACACTGCCGGAGTCGGTCAGCCGCATCATCTCCTCCAGGAGGCCATATAGCTCCGCCATCTCCTCCTCGGTGATGTTCTGGATCACAAAGGGTATTGCCGCAACCTCCAGCGCCTCGCGGATCGCATAGATCTCCGCGGCCATCTCATGCGTGATTCCGCGAACTACGACACCCTTACGCGGCACGTATTCGACGAGACCGTCGGAGTCCAGTTTCCTTATTGCCTCACGGATAGGCGTCCGGCTGATACCCAGCCTCTGGGCCAATTCCTTTTCCACCAGCCGGTCGCCGTCTTTGAACTCGCCTTCGAAAATCGCCTTTTTGAGAGTCTCGTAGACGAGTTCCCTGATAGTTCTGGCGTTGTTGAGATCAAATGACTCAGTGGGCGCCGCCATACAGCAATCACTCCAAGACTATTGATACTTTAAGTACTGTATCCGTGTATACAGGATACACGACCAGTTATTTGCTTATGTTCGTCGTCTGAATGCCGCTACCTTTCCATTTAGCAGGTATTTTTGGAGGTACATAACGAAGCACACCGGTCTGCGCCGGTGTGCTCTGCGCTGTCACCACGCCGGACCTACCCCTTTGTGGTCGAGTACAGCCCCTCCCTGCTGATGAAGTATTTCGACATGGTGAAGAACAGGATGAACATGGGCAGGCTCGCCATTGCAGCGATGGCCATCATGATCCCCTCGTCGCTGTGGGTCTCAGCCATGAACTTGGTGATGTACAACGGAATCGTCTTCATCTCCTCGCTCTGAACAGCGAGCAGAGGCCAAAGTAGGCTGTCCCACTGCGAACGGAAGGTCAGCACGGCCAGAGTCGCTATAGCCGGCCCGGCGTTGGGCAGCACGATGCTGGTGAATATCCGTGGTTCGCTGGCGCCGTCTATTCGGGCGGCATCAAGCACTTCATCGGGGAATGTCAGCAGAAACTGCCTCATGAGGAAGATGCCGAAAGCGCTAGTCAGGAAGGGCACAATGAGCCCGGCATAGCTGTCCTGCAGGCCCATGCCCATGACCACCATGTACAGCGGAATCATGATGGCCTCGAAGGGGATCATCATCGTCGCCATGATGGTCATGAACACCACGTTGCGCCCCCTGAACTCGAATTTCGCCAGGCCATACCCTGTCATGGACGATAGCAACACTGTGGACGCTGTCACCGTCACGGCGACGATGAGGGAGTTCAGTGTGTTCCGAAGGAGTATGAAATCGCCTTCGGGCCCTCTTAGTCCATTCCAGAAGTTCTGCCAATGTATGTGATCGCTGAACCACGGATACGGCAGCTTCATGATGTCAATCGCCGGCATCGTAGACGCCGTGAACATGAAGACCAGCGGTATCAGGACCAGCGCACACATTCCAATTAAGAAAAGCAGTATCAAAATGTCCGCTATCTTCGCCCTACTCATGTCTTTCACACCTCGATTTCACGCTTGTCGGGGTCGGGCACGGCTCCTGCGCCCTGCCGCCGATCGCAAGCAGTCAGCCCTCGGCCTTTGCCCGCTTGGGCTGCCCGCGCCTGCTACATGTAGGTGACGTCCTCAGTCCTTGACAGCCTCAGCTGAAGCCAGGTGAATACCAGCATGACCAGGAAGAGCAACACACTCATGGCGCTGGCCCTTCCGATGCTGTGGTCCTTGATCGCAGTGTAGTAGATGTTCAAGGTGAGGACATTAATGGGCTGCCTGGGGGCCCCAGCCGTTGTGAATAGGTACTGCGTACTGAACGTCTTCAGGCATTGGATCATTGCCATGACCGACACCAAGAGCGTGGTCGGCTTCAGAAGCGGGAACGTGATGTGCCAGAAGTCCTGCCATCTGTCGGCGCCGTCGATCAGGGCCGCTTCATGCAGGGTATGGGGGATCGCGCCGATCCCGGCTACAAAGATGACAGTGAAGTAGCCGACGTACTTCCAAACATACACGATGATTGTAGATAAGCGCAGCATAGTATCGTTGGAGAGCCAGTGGTAGTTGACCCCCGACGTACCGAACACGAGATTGAGGCCCTGGTTAGCGAGGCCCCTGGGGTCGAAGATGAGCAGCCAGATCATGGCCGCCACCACCGATGAGAGCGCCGCCGGCGAATACAGCACCATCTGGTAGAACTTTTGGAATCTCTTGCGCGACATTATGAAGGCAGCCAGTATGAGGCTGAGCACCAGCAGCGGCACGAACGTGCCGAACGTGAATATCGCGGTGTTCACCACGGACTCTTTGAACAATGGCGAACTGAAAAGATATGTGTAGTTGCCGAAGCCGATGAATGCGGGCGGTTTCAGCGACAACAGATTCTTCCTGAAGAAGCTGAGATAGAAGGCATTGAAGATAGGGTAGAAACTGAACACGGCGAAGAACACCAAAGACGGCGTCACAAAGATCCATCCCCATCTGGCCTTCTTCTGCTCCATGCTGAACCGCTTAGTCCGTCGCATTTGATCACCCTCCCGTGACAAGTGAACCGGACGGGGCAGGTCAGGCGGCCGCCGCCCGACCCTGCCCCGCACCGTCTCGTAACTGCTGTGTATTACTGCTCGTCCAGGACTTCCTGAATGCGCTGGCGCAAAGTGGCCAGGGCCTGCTGCTCCGGTACGTTCGACAGCATCACGGCCTGAACTGCATCGCCAATGAACCTCTCGAACTGATACCCGTCCTCATGCAGGAAGACCGCATGCGCCCTGTCCATGTCGCCCATAAAGACGTCCATGTAGGGGTTGCTCTTGAACTCCTTGGAGCTCAGCATGTCTTTGCGCGGGATTATGATGTTCACAATGTCAAGGTACTCCATGGGGTGGCTGAGCATGTACTGGGCAAGCTTCCAGGCCATCTCCTGCTTATCCTTGGACGACTGCGCGTTGACCATCAGGTAGTGGCCGTAGTAGGAGCAGGCCACGTCTTTCACGGCATCCTTGAACTTCGGGAATGGAACGACCATCCACTCCTTGCTGTCAAAGAACGCGGGATTGTCTATCCGGAGCCTACCTTGCTGATAGAAGCCGCTGAGGCACATGGCCATATCGTTGTTGTCTTTGTTCCAGATCTTCCTCGGGGCGGGATACGTGGGGCTGCCAAGGTTGCGCCCGTGAGGACCCCACTCCTTCATGAACTTGAGGACCTTCAGCCAGGCCTGGTCATTGACTATGGCTTTCTTGCCGTCATCGCTGATCAGCTGCCCACCTAGCTGCTCCACCATGGGCAGCACTGACACTAGGTAGTAGGGATACCTGAAGTCGAATCCGCGGCGCATGATGATGTCGCCGTTGCGAATTACGAGCTTCTCGGAAATGTCGGCCATCTGTTCCCAAGTTCTGGGGTAGTCCTTCTCGGGATCGAGCCCCGCCGACCGGAAGATCTTCTTGTTGATGTAGATACACCAGTTGGTAAGCTCCAAAGGAAGGCCGTATATCTTGCCGCCCTTTGTTACAGCATCGAAGGTGCCTTTCATGTAGTCGGCCTTCAGTGCGTCGGCGTTTTTGTATCCTGTAGCTGCGTAATCCACTGGGGCCACGCGGTTCTGCATGATATACCCGTATTCCTGCTCTATGGGCAGGTTGAACAGGTCAGGGCCCCTATTAGCCGAGAAAGCGGTGAGGACGAGGTCCCCCATCTTGCTGGCTTCATTGACGACCCGCTTGACCTTGACGTCGGGGTACATCTTCTCAAACTCGGCAATGTACTTGTTCTCAATCGCCGTCCTGTTGTCGTCGGTGTGAGTCCAATAGGTGATCTCGATGACTTTGGCTGCATTTGCCCCAAGACTGAGCGACATAATGAGGGCAAGCACGATCAGACATGACAATCTCTTCATGTATATCCCCTCCCAGTCGATTCCTCAGTAGACTAGCCAACCCTCCCGATCCGCGCGGCGTCACCTCCCCGGGAGGACGCATAGTAGCTTATCGTTATGAGAATTCGTCAAAGGGAGTGGGAGTCCTGCGCAGCTGATCTCTTCATTTGCCTGCTGATCGACGACTACTTCTGCCGTCTGTCCCATACCTCCGGATTGACGATGTTGGGGGGCATCTCGCCCCTCATGACGGCGCATGCGTTCTCTGCAGCCATCGTGGCCATCCTGGTCCTGGTTTCCACCGATGCGCTCGCGATGTGTGGAACTATGACGACATTGGCCAACTTCGCAAGCCCTGGTTCGAATTCGGGTTCCCGTTCAAACACGTCCAGCCCAGCGCCGGATATGAGTCCCTCTGCCAACGCCCTGACCAGAGCCCTCTCGTCAATTACGGGCCCTCGGGACGTGTTGATCAGTATCGCAGTAGTCTTCATGAGCTCAAGTTGCGCATCACCGATCAGGTGATGTGTCGACTCCGCAAGCGGCACATGCAGGCTGACGAAGTCGGATTCTCGGAGTAGATCGGGCAGCTCTCTGTACTCCGCATTGTAAGCCTTCTCGAGTTCCTCGGGAGCGCGTATCGCATCATGGTACAGGATCTTCATGTTGAACCCCGCTCCACGCTGGGCCATCGCCTGGCCGATGCGCCCGAAGCCGACAATGCCGAGAGTCTTGCCATGGATGTCCCTGCCCAGAAAGAGCATGGGTCCCCAACCTTCGTACTTGCCGGCACGCATGAACCCGTCAGCCTCCACGACCCTCCGAGCACATGCCATCAGCAGCGCAAAAGCCAGATCGGCAGTAGTCTCTGTGAGAACGCCCGGAGTGTTGGTGACCAGTATGCCGCGCTCGGTCGCGGCGGCTACGTCAATGTTATTGAAACCCACAGCATAATTGGCTATGACCTTGAGGCGTGGCTCAGCGTCCATGACCTCGGCGTCTACTGTGTCAGTGAGCAGCGACAGCAGAGCATCCTTGCCTTTGATCCCGGCGGCGAGTTCCTCGCGTGTGGCCACTCTGTCATGAGGATTGACCTCCACTTCGTACTCTTCCGCCAGAAGATCCAACCCCGCCCGGGGCAGCATCCTTGTGATGTATATCTTGGGCTTCATTTGCGCACCTCAGTTCTTCCTTCATATTTCGAGACTCGTGATCAAACCGACGACTGCTGCAGTCGATGCGCGTACCGCCACTTGGGCCGACCGAACGCTCAGCTCCAGTATGGCCGGTTGCTGCACCGTGGTCAAACCTGCCATCGCGGCTACGCCGCGGGTGCGTGTAAGGATTGTGGTTCTTGGGGTCGCAGATCCCCCGCATTCTGGCCGTTGTCTCGCCAGGGCCACAGCGGAAGCAGTTGGAGTCGCACCGGGCCTAGGAATAGACCCGCGGATAGGTCCAGGAATAGACCCAGGGATGAATCCGGGGATAGATCCGGGGCAGCTCCAGCAATACACCTCGGCATGGGTCTGGGGGTAAATCCGTGGGCGTGCTGATGGACAGAAAGATGACTGCTGTGGCTCAGTGATATACCCCCGGGGGTATCCGCCGAGGGATACGCTCAGAAATCGACAATATGCCAGCTCCAGCCCTTTTGCCCGGAGGCCATGATGCCCAAGACCAGCTAAATAGCCATTTCAGCGAGGTGAACATGGCCCCCTCAGCCAATAACCCACCGTAATGATCGGGGAGGACATCATTTTCCCGCTCACTATCCCGCCTGGCGATGTCTACTCGGTTTTCCAATTGCTATTGCCCACAATCCTTACACGC
>CAYZHL010000021.1:0-18406 GCA_964478095.1 uncultured Clostridia bacterium
CGAGCACAAGCCGTCGGCTGATGGGCCCGCCTGCACGAACCACGGTATCCGGCTCATCGGCAGCGATCGACAACACCGCCGACAATAGCCCGCCGCGCCCGGCGGAGGCGGTTGCCGCCGGCTGGGATAGACTGAGGATCGCCGCTAGCGCGCACACAAGAGCACGCCGCGCCGTCGCCCATCGAGTATCCACAGAAGTCACCTCGGTAGAGCATTCGGGAGGGGCGCCCCCTCCCGAACGATCCTCACGTACTCGCTGGTCTAGAAGAGCGATTCCCAGCTGCCGTCGATGTAGCTGATTCTCACGAGCCCGTCGCTATCGACGACTATGTCGCCGATCCTCACGTTGCTCGCATTCTTGATCACGCCCGTCGCGACAAGACTCTCACACTCGGAACCGATGTTTCTGACCTGCATGTTGATCTTGAGCCCAACCTGATTGTTCATGTCCACGTCAGCCCGGCCATTAGCGCCGTCAAATGATATGGTTCCGGCGATCCAGCGCGTGCCGTGATCATAGCGCACACTGGACGTGAACTTCATGTACTCTCTGGTCGTGATAGAGATATTCGCCGACACACCGTCCTTGCCGCGCGGGTTCACCGAACCGATGAAGGTGACCTTGCCTTTGGGCCAGTTATTGGGGCGAATGAGCGGTTCGGTTTCGGGGTCATAGGCAAAGTTGAAGGTAGCCGCGTTTTCGAACTCAATGCGCGTTGTTCCGTCGAAGATCGCCTTGGACAGGCCGGCCACCGAGATACTCCCGCGTATTGTCACATCGTTCGGCACGAGCCCTATGTCCGTGCCTGGTATCGTATTGTTCATCACTGCCCGAAGGTCCAACCCTCCCGCCACAGTGATGCCTGCGGCAGATATGGAACCCGAGAAGCGCACGTCGCCGCCGGCGCTGAGATTCCCTTCGATGGTAAGCGCGCCACTGGCGTTGACGTACTGGGACGTGAAGTTGCCGTTTACTTCAACATACACCGACGCCGTCGTCTCATCGAACTCGCCCTCGTAATCGCCGGTGAGCGTCGTTTCCTTGACCAGCCATGGGTTGAGTGGATCCTTCAGCTTCGCGTTGAGCACGGCGCCGGTGATCATCTCCAGCGTAGCCTCGTCGCTGGTCATAACCAGGTTGCCGCCGAAACTGAACGCCCTATTGGCCGAATTCTCTACCCTAAACGTGATTGTGGTAGACATGAGATCGCGCGTAGTCCACTTGCGAGGCAGGCCCGACAGCTGGAACGCTAGGCCGTCGACAGTCCATGTCTCAGTCGACACGCCATCGTTCCGGCGGATTATCCACCTTAGCTCTGGTCCTTGGAGATACTCCACAAAAGCGAGGTCGCCATATTCATCTTCTTCGTACACGCCGCAGGGGTACCAGTCATGGTCCATGACGACGTACGGATGCAATCCGCCCACGTGCACAGCGACCGCTTCAAGGTAGGGCGCCACTTCCGTTGCGATGGTTTCGGTCGGTCCCGCTAGTTCCTGTTCGTATGTACCCTGTATCGTAAGTCCTGCGTCTCTGAGATCCTGGACCATCTCTTTGGCCGGCCTAACAAGTGGATCGATGACATCCGGCACGGTGTCGATAATGGGCGCAAGAACCTCGTTTGCCTGCAGCCCGCCTCCGTACTCAGGGCTAAGGAAAGCCCCACCTGGCGTCAGATCTAGCCAGCCCAGACGAGCAAGAACATCTCTCGCAGCATCTAGAGTTGTCCGGAAGTCCCACGCCAGCACGCCATAGCCCTTGCCGTAGTGTGTGCCCCATGCCTCTGCTCCAAGCGAGGTCACGCCATCAATGTTGCCGTCTGCGCTGTTGGAAGCGTCCAACACCAAGGTCGACAGCCTCATGCGATCCAACGGGCGGCTTCCGGCCCCGCTGGTCGCAATGATCACAACACTGATGCCCTTGGGGATACTGGAGATAGTATACTGCCCTTGCTGGTCAGTAGTCGCAGTGGTTCCGACTTGCTTGCCATCGGCGAAGTTGAGCGCTACGACGCTAGCCCCGCTCACCGGGGTATGGTCGATAGCAGCCATCGCCAGCTGGCTGTTCCGAGGTGCACCGGGAGGAGACGCCACTCGGCCCGTGACCGACACTGTCTGCGGCGTTGGCGGCTTTGGCGTGATAAAACATCCCGCTAACATCAACATCGAAAAGACCAGTATGGCGCCGGCGCACACAGTGTAGGCTCGCCTTCTGACAGGACGCGCTAGACTCATGGTCGCTTGCCCTCCTAACATGTGTTCATGTTGCTCATCCGCAGTGAACGTTGCGGGGGCTATCTGCAGCCCTCCCTTACGCCATGGTCATTTGCCCCCTTACTGATTCCATATTCTACAGACAAGCCCATATACCTTCTAGGCAGACAGGCTCTCCCACGGGGGGGCTCGGACGGGAATGGCAGAGCTAACTCGAAGTATGTCGGCATGCGCGCCAAGGTAGTCGCGCTGAGCCTGGATCAGGTTGGCCGGAGACTGCTCCCTTGGATAGAAATCGTAGTAAGCCAAGGCGGAACTGAGAGCCCAGGCAGGTATGCCCTCCATGACAGCTGCGGGAACAACATGACGCCGCACCTGGTCTCCACTGACCACGACGGTTCCGGAACATGGCGTCCGGCATCAAGAAAAACCGAGTGTCTGTACTGATCAGCCTGCCGAAAAGCCCATAGACCATCGATTCCTCCAACTCCGTTCACGTGCAGAGACTGCCTGGACTACCTCGTGAATCGTCGCAGCACCGTGCAGTTGACCCTGATGGTATGATTGAGAAAGACACGGCGAGCCCGGTGGTTCCTCGTATCCGCGTGTCTGCCGGAGCGGCATATGGGCGCATGGAGAGATATCACATGGACAGACTGCAGCAAGCCTGGGATGTTCGCGTCGCGAGCTTCCCTCGGGAGATCGTATTCGCAAGGCCTTCTTCAACTGTGCCAATTTCTGTGACAGGCCGACAGTGCGCGCTGGACTGCGCTCACTGCGGTCGGCATTACCTGGCCGGGATGAGGCCTGTATCGCATACTCTGGAAGCTGTTCGCGAGCGCAGGCCCAAAAGCGTGCTGCTGAGCGGCGGGTGCGATGTGACAGGCAGAGTGCCGCTCGGCGACTGGCCGAGGTTAGTGGCGGAGTCGGCGCCGGGGGTGCGCATCAACTGCCATGCGGGGCTTGTGTCGGATGTAGAAGCAGAGGAGATAGCACGGTGGGCTGATGTTGTGTCCTTCGACGTCACGACGGACCAGCGCGTGATAGGCCAGGTCTACGGGCTCCGCAGGTCGCCTGAGGATTACATTGCGTCATATGTATCGCTGGCAAAGCGCGTGCCTACTGTGCCCCACGTCTGCATCGGCCTCGCGGGACCGTCAGAATCATCGTCGGCGCCGCCGGAGATCGGCACGCTCGAAGCCATTCTGAGCACCATACTCTCGGGCGCTGCTCCAGTACCTCCGGCAATCGTGTTCATCGTGTTCACGCCCACTCCGCGGACGCGGATGGCGGACGTAGCGGCCCCGGGCCCTGGGCTGGTGCGTGATATCATCGCCGAAGCTAGGCTCATGTTCCCCGACACCTTCATCAACCTGGGTTGCATGAGGCCCGGCGGCGCATACCGCGGACTAGTCGACGTAATGGCGATCGGCGCAGGCGCGAACCTAATTGTACAGCCTGCGCCGCAGGCCGTAGGACACGCCCGCGCACAGGGGCTGGGCATAGTGGAAACTGACGAATGCTGCGCGTTTACGCGTTCTTCACAGCCTTTGTCGCTATGAACGTGCTGATGTACGGGTCAAGCAAATCGCCGCCGGCATTGTCTTCATAGAATCCTACTACGGCGAACCCTGCCGCAATCTGCCCTCCTATCTGGTCTTGCAGCGTGTGCCCAAACTCCATGGTGTTGCGCTCAGCTATTCTCCGTTCACGATCAGCCTCGGGAAGGTCGTGCAGATCGGAGTAAGGTATGCTGTACCTGACCACCAGATTGCCCCTATCCCACTCGTTCATATCGAAGATGTACACAATCGGATTCACAAAGCCAGCCAGCAGTGTTCCTCCCGGTTTGAGCACTCTGTGGCTTTCATCCCATACCGGGAGCACGGAGTCCACGAAGCAGTTGGACACCGGGTGGAAGATCAGGTCGAAACTATCATCCTCAAAACGCGACAGGTCGCGCATATCGCCCTGCTCAAGCCGGATTGAGAGATCCTCCCTTTCGGCCACCATTCGGTCCTGTTCAAGCTGTGCAGGAGAGTTGTCCAGTACTGTGACATCGGCGCCCACTGAGGCAAGAATCGGTCCCTGCTGTCCTCCGCCAGATGCAAGGCACAGCACCTTCGCGCCGCGAAGTTCGGGATACCACCCAGCCGGCACCGCTTTGGTGGGAGTGAGAAGCAGGCTCCACTTCCCTCTTCTGGCGTCGGCAATGACCCCAGGGCTCACCGGCCTTGTCCACATGTTCCCTTTATGCACCTCTTCGTTCCACGCCTCGCGGTTGAGCTCGAGTAAATCCATTTCACATGCACTCCTCGGATGATTAGTTTCGCGGCGGGGTTCAATCGTATCCCCGCGGCTGCGAGAAAGACGTCCAGCTCGTGCGGTGCACTGAACTGTCACGCTAGCTCGGCATATGCAAGCATCGAACGAACTCCGACTTGCATCACCGAAACTACCGTCGGCACGCAACTCCTAATCCTGCACCCGCGCCAAGGCACGAGGGCTTCTGCGCCTGCTTAGCGACCGTACGGTTCTCAGCTATGCATTACCCATATCCATGAATTTCCAATAACCCCCTGGTTTTGCCTGCTCCCTTTCAGAACCGGTGACTTTCTAACCAAGCTGGCGTACAAACCGGTCAGTATTGTTACAGGTCGGATAACTCCCTGGTAAACGCGGGTTTGCTGAAAGACGGGCTCAACACGGTTCTCATGAACAACCGGCATTTCCGAGCGTAGGCAAGTCCCCGGCGCCAGTCTAGTGATGACAGGTCGGCCATCCACGCAGACGCCCCGGGTTAACCCGTATTCCTCCGTCACTGCACGGTCATCTGCGCTCGCCATCCTCACTTCCACGTCGAGTCTCCCAAGATGATTCCTGATGCCGTCGATCATCCAGCCCGACCACGGGCATTGGCTGCTGTACTGCACTTCCACGACACGCCCGGTAGAGGCGCCGACCACGTCTGCTCTCGTCCTCGGACACATCAGGGACGGCCTGCAAGCCCCGCCAAGGTCAAGATGGAGACGTAGCCGAACCATCTGTCCCGTTCGTACCCGAGGACTGTGACGCCGCCGGCCCCGCTCGCTTTCCCGTCGTTCCTCGCACGGGTGATGACGTGTTCCATCAATCAAAGCCATGCCCATACCGGTCTTCCAGTAACGCGGCAAGACCCAGAGGCCTTTCTCTGCCGTCTCATTCGCGATTGCCCCGTCCGCCCCCTTTCGCGCGCCGCTGCCTGCGGCGTCTCGAAAGGCGGTTTTCTGCGCAAACGCACTCAAAGCCTGATTCGCTTGTTGCCTCACTAGAAAGCGCCCCTGAAATCTGATTCGTTGCCGGTTCGGTACGGTTTGAGTACAATTGAACCACACGAGTTCCAGGGAGAGTGAGGGCATCTTCTATGCACGGAGTTGAGGTTCGCGAGATCGCCCCGTCCTCCACAGACGACATCAACAAGATGTGCGTCATGCACGGAACCAGCCATGAAGCGTCGATCGCGGTCCTCAGGGAAAGCGCCGACGCGCACCGGCAGGGCGCAGCCATGGGGGCAAGGGTGTTTGGAGCTTTCCAGGAAGGAGGCGAGCCCGTCGGCCGAATAGAGATCATGCCTATCGAAGCAGCGCCGGTCCCACTGGAGGGCGAGGGGCTATGGGTCATCAGGTGCATATGGGTGCTTGACAAGGCAAAGGGCCTGGGAATTGCAGGTTCGCTCATGCGACTCGCCCTTGATGCCGCGCAAGCATCCAGAGGCGTAGCGGTTCTTACCTATCCGGGATGGATGCCTCCCGCCTTCTTTGAGCGGTTCGGTTTCGAACAGGTTGAGCAGAAGGCCGGCCAGGCGGCAGTGCTTCTCCGCAAGGCCAATCCATCCGACAGCTGTGAAGTATCCTTGGTCTCTCCCGCCGCTCGTTTCGGCCGGCCTCTCGGCGCCCAACTCCCGCGCGACACCGTGCTGGTGGAGGCCGTATTCGGCCTGAGATGCCCCTGGGTGATACAGCAGTATCGCAGGTACCTGTCCATCGCGGGCTCGATCTCGGACAGGGTCATCGCTCGCGAATACCTTATCCGCGATCACTCCGACGCTCTTCTTCTGGGTGAGGAGAACCTGTACATGGATGGAGTCGCCCCATTTGCCGGGCCCATCCGCCGTGAGCAACTCGAACAGGCTATCAGATCCCGCCTGGCCGACCCTGAAACTCGCTCCAGGTGAACGGGCTAGGTTAGCTGAGGCGTTACTACTCAGCCTAGAAGATCTTTCCGAACAGGACGATCCCCGGAGGATCGCTCCGGGGACCAGCACGCTTGTTCCTCCCCTATCCCTGCGCCTTGTCCACAGGCACCTGGATTTCCGTGACATACTGCGTAGGGTCATTGGTGTCGCCGGGGCTGCGTAGGTAGTTCTCGCGGACCGGCCCAGCGACTCGGTAGCCATTGGGCTCTATCCATGCCATTACTGCGTTGTACGCTTCGCCAATCCCCTCGTAGGGGCCCTGGTATACGGCACACGCCATCAGGCCGCCCGGTAGCTCTCTGGACTGAACCGGCCCTCCATCCGGCAGCGTCCCTTCAATGGGAATCGCAACCTCCACATCCACGTCTTCTTCCCTGAACTCCGGGTCATGATAGATAGCCACAGTGGGGCCAGCGAGCTTCACCTTGCCCCAAATAGGGCCGAAAAGCTGCCCAAAGAGCGTATTCAGTTGTCCGTAATTGGGCAGGGTTTTCCTTATCGCCGCCACGTTCTGTGCGGGCAGCTTCTTCAGAACCACCTCATACATGGGGAACCCGCCTTCCTTTTCAATCTGCCTCAACCTGGCCTCGACACGCGCAAGCTGCGCACGGGCTTCACCGATTCGCCCCTCGACCTCGACCTGCTTTAGCCGAAGCATGCCTCGTAATTCGCCGCTGGACACTTCCTTGCTGAGAAGCACTCCGATCTGTTCCAGCGACAGGCCTAAATCTTTCAGCGCAAGAATCCTGTTCAGGCGAGGCAATTGCTCGGCTGTGTAGTAGCGGTAGCCTGTGAAATCGTCCACGCGCGCAGGTTTGAGCAATCCCAGCTCATCGTAGTACCGCAGAGCCTTGACAGAAACCAGGCTAAGTCTGGAGAAATCGCCGACCTTGAGCATCTTGAGCGTCCCCCCTAGGCGCCTCATGGGATCAACGTGATCGCGATCGCATTTCGAACATATACCCTCCCGCTGTGGGAGAGTCAAGCACGACTTCACAGAACGCATGATTGACCCTAAAGCGCTAAAGCGCTACAATTGCATCAGGGAGGGTTCGCCATGGCTCGAAAAATCAGCCGCTGCGAGTCTTCAAGGCTTGTCCCTATCGGAGTTCATGTTGCGCGCAGCACGCCTGACGCTGAAAAGCCCAGGTCGTAAGGACGTTGCAGCAAGGATGGATTCCATACGCAGCCAGATTGGCGTTAAGTTCTCGACTGACGAAATCAGGGCTATGCGAGAAGAAGGGCGCTGTTCCTGATGGGATCGGTGGTAGTTGATGCATCGGCGGCGCTATCATGGGTGCTTCCCGGCGAGGATGACCAGCGTGTCATCGAACTGCGCGACAGGGCAGTACAGCAGCCTGGCATGACGCTGCTGGTGCCCCCCATCTTCTGGTACGAAGTCGCAAATGCCCTTTGGGTAGCGGTGCATCGCCAGAGAATACCGTCAGATGTCGCAGAGGAAGCACTTGGCGTGCTGCTCGATTTTCTCTTTGAAGAATGGGACCTCGACGCTACTGACTGTCTACGCACTGCCCTGCGGCAGGATGTCTGCGCGTACGATGCCGCATACCTCCAGGTCGCCGTCGACACCGGTAGTGCCCTGTGGACGACCGATCGGCGTCTTGCCATGGCAGGTGAGCAGCTAGGCATCGAAACCGAACCTCATAAGCCAGCCTGATCGTCGTTGGGGTGGAACTCATGGAGCAGGGCTGAGCCGAGACCCTCCACGGGCGCCTCAACGGCAGTAGACAGAGGTTCAGGCTGGTTTCGCCCCTTCGCTTAGCACTCTCCATGGATGTGGGTACGGAGTAGCCTGGTTGAATGATCCTGTGGCCAGTACGCTTGACGCAACGTCAGGCCACGCGTTTTCGTGCGAGGATAGCTATGAGATCCCCTTGCGGACTATCTGCGTCTTCGCCCAAAGACGGGTAGAACGCTACTTCGCCGAATCCGCATTCAGCCAGGAGCAATTGGTACTCGTTGCTCGTGTAGGCCTGCATACTTGACGAGTTGAACGTCACTTTGCCTGTCGCAGCATCAATGACGTAGTAACGTTCAATCGCCACGCTGTGATCCGCGTCCCATAGACTCTCTTGAAGGCATAGGTGAGGCTCACTCGAGAACAGCCCCTTTTCAGTTGAACACCACGAAGAGGGCCGACTCCCTATCTTGACGACCGTATCAAATGCGTGCGGCTCAAGCAGCAGAAAACCGTTGGGTATCAAGGCGCGACAGGCTTTCGTGAGAACGCCCTTGGCCTCCTCTGGACGAAAGACGCTGAACTCCCCAAAGATCGACATCACAAGCCCATACTCGACGCCGTAGTTCGCTGTCAGGATATCTTGCTCGAGATACGTACACTCAAGACCCGTTTCCTCAGCCTGCTCACGAGCATAAGCGATAGATGCCGGAGAGAAATCAATGCCTACACAGTGGTGGCCAAGCCTTGCCAGTCGACTTGTGTATAGCCCGGGGCCGCAGCCGAGGTCGAGAACACGTGCTGGGCTGCCCTTTAGAACCTGATCATGTATCCATCCAACATGTCTATCGATGATCTCGAAACGGCGGCTGGCGGCATCGTGCGCTTGGGACAGATGCTCGCCGAGCATTCGTTGGCTGAAGTCTGGATCATTTCACGGAATCCTCTCGCCCTCAGCCCACGGCCTGGGAACGCTTTGCCTCCGAACGATATCGATCAGGTTCAATGTGATCTACCCCTTTCGTGACGATTGACCCAAAAATGCCAGAGTGCTGTGATCGCATCGTCGGCCGCCTTTCACTGCTGCTATGTGGTACAATGGAAGTAGTCCGGTTTCAGCAAGAAGAGGCCATCCCTGAGGCGTCCTCATAGACCCCTGTTCAAGGAGGCCAAGTATATGAGAAGAAAAGGGAATTGGTATCTCCGTCTGGGCTTGCTATTAGCAGTTGTTCCGCTTGGGCTCCGCCGATTCATCCCGATACCCGATATCGTGCAGGGGTTCTGCACCGGTCTGGGCATAGTCTTGTTGATACTGGGTGCGTACTGCGCTAGTCATCGTGTGGAGCGTCTACGGGTCCGGAAACAAAGGCTCATCCGCTCCGTTCTGAGGCTCCCCTGAGAACGAAGCCCAGACGCAGGCTATCCAAAAGCTTACAGGCTCTGGCACCCTTCGCAGTAGTATATGCTGCCGCCCAAGTACGCCGCCTTCTTGATGATCGTCCCACAGGACGGACACGGCATGTCCACCGTGTTCTTGCTTAGCACTGTCTTGTAGCCTCCGGGGCAGCCGTACAGATCGCGTTCGGTGTCTCCACAGAATGTCCTGCAGAACTCCGTTGCCGAGCCCCGGTATTCGCTGCTCGGTTGCGAGGAACGCCTTCGCGGATAAGGACTCGAGCTTCTCGCCTTCCAGCAGTGTCTCAAAGTGAGAGTAGTCGAACTTGTCAGTCAGCGGCGAAGGCTTCTGCTTAGCAATCAAGTAGTACGGATTGTCGAACTGGCCAGCGGGAAACGCCCACAGTCCTCCGTACATCTGCACAGAACCGACTAGTGAAGACGAGTCATCAAACTCGATGAGAAGCTGGTGCTTAAGCGGAAGCCTCTCTCCGGCAGGGAAGTAGCGCAGGCTGACGCCGTCCCCGACGACGATCCGCGCGGGGCCGGCCCATATCTCCTCCATGCCGCCCCAGTGCGTTGCGCTCTCAATGGTATGACCGCTGAGCAGGCCGTTGTAATCGCCTGGATCACCGTAGAACCATGCGAACTTATGCGGCGACTGGTTGGCGGTAACGCTGCCAATCCGCTTTCCTCCGAGGGCACTACCCACTTGTTCTGCGATAGCAATCGCTTCAGGCAACTCAAGCATTACTAGCCCTTCCTTTCCGCTATCAGTTGGCCTGGATCGGATGACGCAATACCGTCCTGAGCTTCTCCGGAGCCGAGCGCCTCGGGTCTCCAAGGTATATCTCGTGGTGCTTGCCGCAAAGAACGTAGCCGTTCTCCCTCGCGAATGCTTCCATCCTGGCCAGAGTGGCTGGTTCCTCACTGTATGGGCCGATATGCATTGTCTGCATGCACAACGCTTCGTGGAAGACCCCGAAGCGCAGCCTATCCAGAACAGGGCTTGGCCGTTTCTTTAGGAGCTTTCCCAGAGCCTCTTCGTACATCGAGTCCGTGATGTGGTCGGGCTGCATGATCATCGCGGTCCAGCCCCAGTTGCCGGGTTGCGATATGTCGAACTGGCCGTTCTCAGCCCACCACAGCGCCTCCAGAGGCATGACCGTGTAATCGATGGGGTTCTCGCTTCGTTGCTTGGAGGCGAACTTGAGCGTGAAGGAGATACCGTAGAGCGCCTCGATAGCCTGCTGAAACGCTGGTGAACTCCCGGGCGCGCACTCAGGCTCGATGGCGCCGTCCACCAAGGCGAACTTGAGCGCGGGCACGTCCACGACCTCCACTTTCTTGGCAGACGGTTGGTACAGGTGTCTGAGCTGCTTGCGCAGATCGAGTCTCTCCATGTACTCCAAGACCCCTTTCCGCAACACGGCAAGCGCTGGACCCTCCGCGCCTCGCGCTCCCAGTTCTTTGGGCAGAACCTTCTGCATCCGGGGTACCGTCTCCTGCAAGCGAAGATCGAAATCCTGCTCTCGCGCAGACGGCCGGCAGACTCGAAAGTGCCGTCTGTGGCCAGAGGCACTGCACGGGAGACGTTGAAAACTCCGCAGAGAAACGTTATCATACTTGTACAATTGTCCGCTTCATGAGGTGATCGGTGTGGATCTGGTTATCGACACGTCTGCCATCATCGCAGTCGTTGCCAACGAACCCGAGAAATCGGCACTAATCAAGCATACGATAGGTATGACGTTGTGCGCACCGGCCTCCGTTCCATGGGAAATCGGCAACGCGTTCTCTGCCATGATAAGGCGAAAGCGAATCACCCTCGGGCAGGCACAGAGTGCGATAGTGGCCTTCCGCCAGATTCCGATCAGGTTCATCGAGGTGGACATAAGGCAGGCCCTAACTTACTCCGAGAGGCTCGGTGTCTATGCCTACGACGCCTATTTCATCGAGGTCGCGAAACAGCAGCAATGCCCACTACTCTCGCTGGATCGTGGGCTCCTTCATGCCGCCCGAGAAGCTGGCGTCGAGGTGATGGAGGTCATCATATGAAGGTGTACACGTATTCAGAGGCGCGACAGCGTCTAGCGGCAGTACTAGAGCAGGCATGTCGAGATGGCGAAGTGCGAATCCAGCGACGAGACGGGCAGAGTTTCGTCCTGAAACCGGAAAAGCCATCAACTTCCCCGCTGGACGTGTGCGGTGTGGACTTGGGGATCACCACTGACGAAATCGTGGACTTCGTGCGGGAGAGCCGCGAGGAACCACGATCCTGAGGCGCTGAGACGCCGGACTGTTCGGGGCATTTACCATGAGTCAGCGTGCAAGGAGATGCCATAAGGCGCCTCGATGGCCTGCTGAAACGCGGATGAACTCCCGGGCGCGCACTCAGGCTCAACGGCTCCGTCCACCAAGGCGAAGATCGAAATCCTGCTCTGGCGCAGACCGCGGACAGCCTGCGGAGTGTCGTCAGTATCCGCTCGGGGGGCTGAATGTAGGTCACATGCGGAACGTGAGATATAATGTACACGCGAGGGGGTGATCCGAATGCAGAAGGACCTGCAGGATCTAGCCACCACGTTCAACGTTGCCGCCCGCTATCCGGACTACCAGCAGACATTCTACCGCAAGTGCACCCGGGAATACACCGCCGAACGCATGGCGGAGATCTAGGAGACAGGAATCCGCGTGCTGTAGCCGGCCGCAGCTGAGCATGGACATCGAAAAGGACGCGCATTCTCTCTCGCATTCTCTCTTCGGAGGCGATCCACACATGATCACGCGTCGAAACGCTCGTCTTGTCCTCCTCGTGCTCTGCCTTGCACTGACGGTTATGCCCACGATACGAGCAATCTCTGCGACACAGGCGCCCAGCCCAATGGAGGTTTTGCCGACTGCCGACACGGCCAAAGTCGCTCCCGCCGGGTCGATCATCTGCTGTTCCACCAAGTCGGGCGAGACCAGCCTGGTGGACATCGCGACAGGAGAAGTGCAGGTCCTTCCCGTTTCGGGTTCGTCTATTGAGATCTCTCCGGACCGGAAGACCCTGGCCTACGTGGACCGCAGAGAGCAGTTGCACGTCTACTACCTGGATACCGGCAGGGACGTGAGGATAAGCGATCCGGAGGATTTGGAGAAGTACGGTTCGCCGACGTTCATCTCCAATGACGCCATTGCGTACATAAAGAGGAATCGCAGCTATCGCACTGCAATCTACACTTCACGCATCGACCGCCTCGATGAACGCACCTGGGTAGGCGAATTGCCTGAAGGCGTGTCTACCTCGTCGTCAACGCTGAGGTGGATCCCCGGCACAGGGGCAGAGCAGGCTTCGTTCGTTCTGGGCAATGTGTATGGAATCTACGTCTTGAGCCCTCGCGGCGCCAGAGCGCTCGTATCCGTTGACCCAAAGAGCGGCGCCTCGCTGCGATACCCGGCAGTGAGCCCGGACGGCGCCGCCATCGCCTATGTCCACAAGTCCTCGGCCAGTTCTATCTGGACCATCAATGTCGATGGAAACAATGCGCGGCAACTCACCTACTCCGACGGCAGCTGGCCCACGTGGTCGCCCAACGGGCAGTACATCGCCTTCCTCACCCACGCCGCGGGCGAGCGCGGACTGCTACAGCAGGACATCTACGATCCGTCCCGGACCGAGCGGAGTGCGGGGTCCTTCCTCTTCGGAATAGGCATCATGCGCCGCGATGGGACTCCCGTCCAGTCCGTATGCGGAGTCGACGGCAAACCCGTGCTTGCGCCGGGCGACTACATCGCGTGGCGATAGGCGCTCTTTTGCGCGTCGAAGGTGCGGCGCACCCACCCGGGTGATTCCCGCCGACATAGCCCGGGCGCACCAGGGCGGAGACATCCACATACACGACCTCGATTTCTACGGCAAGACTCTGACGTGCGTGCAGATACCTCTTGGCAGGCTGCTTGCGGAGGGTTTCAACACCGGTCACGGCTACGTGCGCCCGCCCAAACGTCCGGCCTCCGCCGCTGCTCTGGCTGCGATCATCATACAGAGCTGCCAGAACGACATGCATGGAGGTCAGTCGTTCCCATTCTTCGACACCGACATGGCCTCGTACATGGAAGGGCGCTCAGAAGACGAGGTCTACCAGGCCATGGAGGCGCTGGTGTTCAACCTCAACTCCATGCACAGCAGGGCAGGCGCTCAGGTCCCGTTCTCCAGCCTTAACCTGGGCTGCGACACGTCCAAAGGAGGCAGGCTCGCATCCAAGTGTCTGCTAGAAGCGTATGAAGCAGGGCTCGGCAGAGGCGAGACGCCCGTCTTTCCCAATATCATCTTCAGAGTCAAGGCGGGCGTCAACGCCAATCCGGGCGATCCAAACTACGACCTCTTCCTGCTCGCCTGCCGCGTGGCGGCCAGACAGCTGCTGCACAGATACAACGTGCAATCCCGCCTCAGAGTGCGCGACATGCCCTTCCTCATGGGCCAACACGTCTACATGGGCTCGGAAGGGCTGTCGGCCGACGATGAAATCGCGCCGGCGATCAAGCACGGCACTCTGTCCATAGGGTTCATCGGGCTGGCAGAAACACTGAACACCCTGTGCGGCAGCAACCACACCGAGAGCATCGGGGTCGGCCCCGATGGCGGAGTCGGACCTGAGATCGCCGCCGGCAGTGACGACGCCGATGCCCTGGGCTACGAGATCGTCAGGTTCATGCGCAGGCGTGTCGACGAATACGCCGAGGCCCACGACCTCAACTTCACACTGCTGGCGACGCCGGCTGAGGGCCTCTCCGGAAGGTTCGTCGCCATCGACCGTGAAAGGTTCGGCACGGTTCCGGGTGTCACAGACTGCGCCTACTACACCAACAGCTTCCATGTGCCCGTGGGGACGCGAGTGTCCATATGGGATAAGCTCGCACGCGAGGGGAAGTACCACAACCTCGCCAATGCCGGGCACATCTCCTACGTGGAGCTCTCTTCCCCACCGCTTCACAATGTGGAAGCGGTGGAGAGCATCGTCCGCGCCATGGCACGGGCAGACCTGGGATACGGCGGCATCAACTTCCCGATAGACGAATGCCTGTCCTGCGGCTACTCCGGAGTCATCGAGTCAGTGTGCCCGGCGTGCCAGTCGGGATCAATCAGACGAGTGAGACGCATCACCGGGTATTTGTCCACCGTAGACAGGTTCAATGACGCCAAGCGCGCTGAGCTTGCCGACAGGGTGGCGCACACGAGCGATGCCAAAAACGCCAGGACCGGACCGCGCAGACGGGAGGCAGAAAGACAATGACAGATGCCGCGCCCACGACTGTGAGGTTAGCTGGGATCGTGGACGAGAGCGTGGTGGACGGACCCGGCGTAAGGCTAGTAGTGTTTGCCCAGGGGTGCCCGCATCGGTGCGAAGGGTGCCATAACCCCCATACGTGGAGCTTTGGCGGAGGCATGGAGGTCAGCATCGAGGAGACGCTGCTTCGCGCAGAGGCCAACCCAATCCTGAGCGGCATCACCCTGAGCGGCGGCGAGCCCTTCGCGCAGGCGCCGGGCTTCGCCCGTCTGGCACAAGAAGCCTACCGCAGAGGGCTATCGGTCGTGACCTACACAGGCTATACATGGGAGCAACTCGTCAGCTCCTCCGCCCCCGGCGTGCGCGACCTCCTGCTGGCCACTGATGTCCTAATCGACGGCCCTTTCATGCAGGCGTTCGCGGATCCTGGCCTTGCCTACCGAGGTTCCCTGAACCAGAGAATCATTCGGGTGCGCAATCGCCTAGAAGCATCGGCCTCCTTGCTCACTCGAGCCCGTACTTGCGGATCTTGCGATAAATGGTGGAGCGGCCCACACCGAGCTGCCGCGCAAGTATCTCCTTAGCGCGCGGCGTGCTGCCAAGGCGCCTAAGCCCCTGCTCTATTGCGGCGCGCTCCCACTCCCGACTCGACATAGTGCCTGCTATGCCGGCGGCATCAGAGCAGGCGGTGGCGACGACGCCAGCCGTTCGTGGATCGGCGCACCCGCTTGGTCTGGCGGCGCCGGAGGCGACGCGCCGAGGCAGGTGGCAAGGCTCTACTGCTCCCGTCGTGCACGTATGCAGGGCGAATTCGGCAGCGTGCCTCAGCTCTCTCACGTTTCCCGGCCAGTCGTAGCTTTCCAACGCCGCGGCGGCAGCTAGCGACATGGTCGGACGGGATTGCCGCGATAATGCCGACATATCGTCCAGGAAATGTTGAAACAACGGCACGATATCGGCTTGTCGCTGTCGCAAAGCCGGAATATGAATGGGGATGACGCTTATTCTGAAGTACAGGTCCTCGCGGAATTCGCCCCTCCTCGCTAAGGCCTCTATGTCCTTGTTCGTGGCGGCGATAATGCGGACGTCCGGCCTGATCGTCCTCACACTTCCCACGCGCTGTATCTCGCCATAGTCCACAGCGCGCAGGAGTTTAGCCTGCATTCTCAGCGAACAGTCGGCTATTTCGTCAAGGAACAGCGTCCCGCCGTCTGCGAGTTCGAATCGGCCGGGCTTGCCTCCTCGTCGGGCCCCGGTGAACGCGCCCTCGTCGTAGCCGAAAAGCTCTGAGTCGAGGAGTTCATCGGGAATTGCGGCGCAGTTCACGGCAACAAAGGGTCCCTTCTTCTGCCCGCTGTTGGCATGAATGGCCCGGGCGAAAAGCTCCTTCCCAGTTCCACTCTCACCGGTAAGCAGCACAGTCGAGGAGCTCGTCGCGACCTTGAGCGCGAACTTCTTGGCATCGACAATGGCTGGCGACTCCCCGAGGATGCTGCTGAATGAGTGACCGCATTGGCTGCCCGGCAATGTCATCAGGCGGTCACTCCCGGCATCGGGCTCACGCACCGGCGATGCATACCTGGCCGCGCTCTCTACCATCCGGGCGATACTCTCAACGAGCGCAAGGTAGTCTTGGCCGTGATCGGCCATCCGACGCCGCTGCTCCTCAGTGAAGCCGATGAGCCCCAGCACTCCGATGGGCTGGCTGTCGAGCATCAGGGGATATGCTGCGTGACACGTCTCAGAACAACTGCCTCCTGCCTCGCAGGCCTGGCACGCCGGATCGCGCCGAGGGTCGACCACTAGATGCGGCCTGCCTACGCGCATGGCCTCAGCGAAGGCCGACGAAGCAGGCACTTGTTGCCCCACAAGCGACCCATAGCTCCCGGTGCCGGCCAACCGCGTTAGTTGCCGACCGACGACGGTCACATCGAACTCGATGATCGCAGCGACAGCCTGAGCCATCTGCTGAACGAAGGACTGCAGCTGAGCCTCGCCCAGTTCCATAACGGGATTCCCCCTTTTGGACACCCTACCAAGGCGTGTCCCTGCATCGCTATTCTGTTTCGGCCACGCGATTCCTTCTTTCCATTCGTCGGGAGTGTCATTATGAGACGAAATCCCACGATGACTTCGCGTGCCGCGTCGGGCGATCCGTCAGTTCCCCGGGGTAATCGCAGCCCGGCATGGGCACAGAGCGCATACCGAACGCGCGCTGCGACAGTGGCACGGTACTTGCATTGTTGCAGTGATCGTGAGGAGGAGTTGCCATGTCATTGACGCTTAAGGACTTTCTCAGAAGCGAAGTCGCGCCAGCGCTCGGATGCACCGAGCCCGGGGCCGTGGCGCTCGCGGTGGCAAGGGCCTGCGAGGAGCTGGAGGCGCACTGCCCGGGCCTGGACCGTCGAGCCGAGATAGGCACGGTAACCGTCGAAGTCAGCGACAGCATATATAAGAATGGCAAGAGCGTGGGCATTCCGGGAACCGGAGGCAAGCGGGGCAACACCGTAGCAGCTGCACTCGGAGCATGCTGCGGAAGGTCAGAGTACGCACTCGAAGTACTCCGCGATTGCACTCCCGGCAACACCGAAACTGCCGAGGCGCTCGTCCGCGAGGGCCGCGTGAAGGTAGTTCGCATTCCCAAAGTGACAGGGGTCTATGTGAAGGCCGAGGTATCCGCCCGAGGCCACCGGGCGGAATGTGTTATCCAGCGTGAGCACTCCAATATCACCAAGGTAACCTACGATGGACGCGACGTTGCCCCAAGTCCAGGCTCTGGCAACGACACTCAGCCACCTAGGCGGTCTGTCCCACAGCTCGTCGGCGAGCTCAGCTACACCCAACTCATGCGGCTAGTCGACGAGATGGACAGCGAGGATGAGCGCCACCTTCTGCATGGAGTCGAAATATGCAGCGCCATAGCGCAGTACTGGCTGAGCCTATGCGGACGCGAGCCCGGCAGCGATCCAGCCTACCGGATTCGCCAGCTGTCGTGCGCTGCTGCAGACGCGCGAATGGCCGGGGCCCCGCTGCCCGTGATGAGCAGCGCAGGCAGTGGAAACCACGGGATCACTGCGATACTGCCCGTGGCCATATTGGGCCAGTCGATGGGCAAAACCGACCACGAAATGGCCACAGCACTCGCCGTAAGCCACTTATCAACGAGCTACGTCAAGAGCCGGCTGGGCCGACTGACACCTGTGTGCGGCTGTGCAGTAGCGGCAGGGGCAGGCGCCGCTGCCGGCATGGTGTGGCTTCTGGGCGGCAGCATCGACACATGCGCCGTAGCGATGCAGACGGTCCTCGCCAGCACCGTGGGGATGATCTGCGACGGCGCGAAAGAGACGTGTTCGCTCAAAGTCGGGGTAGGCGCTACGGAAGCGTACTTTGCCGCCAACATGGCCATACAGGGCAAGGGCGCCGATTCGCCGGGAGGCGTGGTCGGCGCCTCATTGCAGGAAACCGTCGATAATATCAGCCTAGTGAACCAAGAGGGAATGAAGGACGTGGATAGCGTCATCATTGGTATCCTGGAGTCGCGCGGGTGATTGGGCGCGTGGTTCCGGAGCATCCCGGGCGGGTGGTGCTCCA
>CAYZHL010000021.1:18416-19540 GCA_964478095.1 uncultured Clostridia bacterium
GTTACTCGCCGAGCAAGGTTCGGAGCGTGCATTGTAAATCCCTGCCACAGGGCAATGTGCATCCGAAGATAGACGCAGAGACGGACCGAGCGATCGAAAGGCGTAACCTTGGCTCGACAATTCACCCCCTTTCTGACGCTAGTTCTGTGTGGCGCCTCCGGCAAAATTCGCTCTGCCTGAAGCGTAACGAGTCGGCAGCGGATGAAGGGGAGCCGGACCTACACGTGACCCAAGCATTATCAGTCGCCAACGTTCCTGAGGCACTCCATAGTGTGCTGCAAACAGAATCTTCGCTGACACCTAGTAGCCGCGCCTTCCGAACTCCCTAAGTATCTGGTGAAACACGGTACCGCGCGCCAGCGGCAGCATTCCGACGCCCGTCTACTCACCCGCCTGCGCCGCCGTGTCCGAGGACACGTTCTTCTTGGGCTTGCCCGACAGGAACGTGACGGCGATGATCGTAACCACGTAGGGCAGCATCAAGGCGAACTGCGGGGCCGCGTACGCCTGAATCTTCATGGATGTCGCCTCCGACGCCGCGAACAGTAAGCTTACGAGCGCTGTCGCCGCAGGGCGTCCTCTGCCGACCAAGATGGCGGCAAGGGCCATGAAGCCGCGTCCTGCAGTCATGTCCCTGATGAACTGCGTAAGGTACCCCAGTGACAGATGCGCGCCCGCCACACCGCACAGAGCGCCGCATATCAGTGAAGCAGCGTATTTCACCCTGCGAGGGCTCACGCCCGATGCCGCAAGCGCTGCCGGCGCCTCTCCTGCTGCGCGCAGATGCGCCCCGAATGGAGTGCGGTACAGTACGGCAGACATCGCCCACACCAGAACTGGAGTGATGTACACGGTCACGGAATGCCCATTCAGGATTGAGTTTAGGATGGGAGATGCGGCGAGGGCATCGATTTGAAGATGCGGGAGCGGCTGAATCTGAGGCGAGTTGAATATGTCCGTCCCGAGTATCCTGACCAGGTAGATGGTCAGTCCGGTGGCAAGAATATTGAGGGCAAAGCCTATCGCGAATCCGTCGCTCTGCAAATCCACGACGAACAGCGCGTACAGAGCGCTGAAGACCAGACACACGGCTACCGCCGCGAGCACGCCGGCCCACGCTCCGG
>CAYZHL010000022.1:0-8115 GCA_964478095.1 uncultured Clostridia bacterium
GTCAATGCCCTCCGCATCCCGCTGCTGAATTTACACCACTACCTGAGACATTAACGCGCACTGCCTGCAAGAAGGGGCCGGTGGCAAATGAGAATAACCAGGGCTGACGTGTTTTCGCAGCCTGCTTCGTCCGGAGCGCGCTGCGCCCTCGGCATATCGCTCATGCAGAGCCCAGGCGGCATCCTGGCCCAGGCACAAGCGTCGCTGTGGCCGTCGCAACCGATCCGGACCAGAATCATCGCCGCCCTGCTCTGGCCATGGATCGGCCGGAGTGTATGGGAGCGCGTCGAAAGCTCAGGGCTCGGCCGGGAGGCCATTTCGGCCGTGGAATCCTCGCTACGGAAGAGGAGCCGATCATGCTGGGCCGGCGCAGGAGCCAGCGCCGGCTGAGAGCGTGTCTGCATCACACGTGAAGGAGTTGATAGGTTCATGAGGCTCGGGAGGTATGCAGCTTTGGCCGCGATAGCCCTAGTATTCTGTGTCGGGCTGGCCGGCTGCGGGGTGGGAGGAAACCAGAAGAAGTTGCTGTCGTATTTCCCATCAGAAGAAGGTTTCGCATGGGAGTACACAGGAACGGACGACTACGTCCAGACCATGGGCATTGACTCGATCTACAAGGCGTCATCTGGCGAGGTCACTTACAGCATCACCGGCGAAACCATTGCGATGGCGGCAGATGACGAGGAAGAAGAGGCCGAAGACGAGTTCGCGTTGGAGTTAGGCGGTTTTTACGAGGAGCCGGCGGAGGCGCCCGAACCGGTATTCTCCACCGGTCTGGATCTGGACTTCGGGGATCAATCTGAAGAGCCGGAAATCGAAGAGCCTGCGATGAAGCGCAAGACTCTTGAGATCGAGTACGAGTTCTCCAAGGACTCCGTGATCGAGAAGATCGTGGACGCGAATGGTTTGCCTCACAAGTTCTCACAGCTTGAGGTGTTACGCGCGCCGATCAAGAAAGGAAAGACATGGAGTTTCCAGACGCCTGACTGGACCGACGTGAAGGCCGAGATCATTGAGACAGGCAAGGACTCCGACAAGGCCGACTACGTCAGGGTCAAGTACGAAGCGGAAGTGGACGGCGGTTCATACGTCGAGACAAGGCTGTTCAAAAAAGGCCTGGGCGTGGTGGAGTTCACGGCCTCAGGGCCGGACGGGTCCGAGTTCGTGTACAGCTTGATGGGCAATTAGCGCCTGCGCACGGCCGCTGAGGCCGGTTGCGGAGTAATCAAAACACCCCTGGCTGCGCCACAGCGCGGCCAGGGGTTATTCACGCAGGTCCAGGCATCCGTACAACTAGGGAGCAACAGGCAGCAGGCGCTGCGTGGCGGATTCGATCGTGTCGAGGCCTCGTCGGCGGAGTCTGCCCGAACGGCGATATAAAGCTTGAGCTTAGGTTCTGTCCCGGAAGGCCTGAGCGTCACCTTCCCGCACTCGGTCAATATGAGCTGTATGCAGTTCTCGCGCGGCAGGTCGATGGGCACCCTAACCCCCGTGCCACGTCTCTTGGTCCACCCGGTCAGGTAGTCGTGCACCTCTACAACTGGAAAACCGCCTACAGAGTCGGGAACATCGCGTCGCAAAGACTCCATCGCCTCGCCGGCCCCGACAGACGCAGCAATCGGCACCGATATCAGGCGCTCATGGAAGCAGCCATACTCGCGAAACAGCTCGTCCAGGCGTTCGAGGAGGCTCTTGCCTAGCAGGCGTTGGCGCACGGCAGCGCACGCTATCAAGGCGGACGCTATCACTGCATCCTTGTCGCGCACGAACGTGCCCGCAAGGTACCCGCAGCTCTCCTCGAACCCAAGCAGGAAGCATCCCCCGGACTGCTCTATCTCGCCTATCTTCTCTCCGATGTACTTGAACCCGGTCAGCGTGTCGATTACTCTGACGCCGGCAGCAGCAGCCACTGCAGTCGCCATCTCGGTGCTGACTATGGTCTTGATGATGGCACAGCCGGCGAGGTCCTGGCCGGACGTGCGGGCACCCTCGATCAGGAAGTCGGCAAGCAGCACGCCTACCTGACTTCCGGTGAGCACGCGGTAGCGCGCCTCAATCTGGTCCCATACAGCTACACCAACTCGGTCGCAGTCTGGATCAGTCGCCAGGATGATCTCAGGCCGCTCCCCTGCCACAGAGTGTGCCTGGGCAATAGCCATCTCGAAAGCGCCGGGGTCTTCGGGGTTGGGGTACGTCACCGTCGGGAAGGCGCCGTCCGGCAAACACTGCTCCGAAACCACCTGGGCTGACACAAACCCCAACTCGCGCAGGATGCGCGGGACAAACACGTGCCCTGTGCCATGTAGAGGCGTGTAGATCAAGCCGAAGGGCGCGCGCGCCTCGCGAGGCGCGAGGGCCCCGGCAAACCCATTCACCAGATCGAGCACCTGAAGCACGTACGATTCGTCGATGGCGGCGTCGACGCGCTCCATAGGCGCAATGGCCTCGCCCGGAGGCGAGAGGTAATCATCCACCGCCCGCGCCCGGTCCGCCACCTCTCCCGCCGCGTCCGGCAGCAACTGCACCCCGTGGGAGTCGTAAGCCTTATAGCCGTTGTACTCGGGAGGGTTGTGGCTCGCGGTGATCACTATGCCCCCTGCCGCGGCGAGCTGGCGCACAGCGTAAGAGAGCACCGGAGTCGGACGGATGTCGTCGAACAGCCATACACGGATCCCGTGCGATGCAAGCACACGAGCTGTTTCGTCGGCAAACTCGCTCGAACCACGGCGTGGGTCGCGAGCTATCACCACGCCGGCCTCGCGAGCCCCGGGCACGCGGGCCAGCAGATAGGCAGCGTAACCATGAGTAGCACGACGAACCGTGTAACGGTTCATCCTGCCCGTGCCTACCCCGAGCTTGCCCCGCATCCCCCCGGTGCCGAAAGCGAGCTCGCTGCCGAATCTCTCTTCGATTTCGCGTGCATCGAAGGATATCCGGTCCAGCTCACAAAGGCTGGATTCGTCCAGCATTGCCGCTGCATTGCGCCATCGTTCGAAAACCGCCATATAGTCCATGAGATACCCCCCCCACAGCGTGCGTCACTAGCCACGTCAACATGATAATAGCCTAACAAGCAGGATCTCACAACATCCTCCCCGTATCCTCACTGTAGATTGACGCGGTCCTCGGTTTTCGGGTGATTTGACGCCTGAGAAGCGTCCGTGCTATAATGACGAGGCAATATTGATGCGCCCGTAGCTCAGTGGATAGAGTGACGGACTACGAATCCGCAGGCCGCAGGTTCGAATCCTGCCGGGCGCGCCATTTGAAACAACTATCTAACAGGTATTACGATAAACGCGGCTAGGGTCGGTTCCCAGCCGCGTTCGTGTTTGTGTGCGAAATGTGTGCGAGGCGCCCACCAACCGCCAGCTGTGTTATCGCACGCCGCTAGGGTGACGTCTCTACGGTCATTACTACCCTGTTAGGAAGGCAGGCGGCATACTCGCCTACGCGGGATAGCCAACCCATGCGCACGCATATCTTGTCCGGGCACGGCGATGATACTACTCTCGCTGAGCTTCCACGGATTTCAATGCGCGTCACTCCAAGTGGTCCTTGAACAGCAATAGTCCTTTCGACATCCGCATCAAGAGGCACGTTCTGAACAACCTGGTCGTGGCTTCCCTTCATGGTCGCTATTCGAACGTACCTTCCCTGCGGGGCCTTCTCTATCCACCGCTGACCGACGATCATGCTGGCGAGTCCGAGAATCACTAGGAATGATATCGGCGCCAACCTAGTCAATCCGATATTGGCAGCTCTTTTCATCTTGTCATCCACCCGACCCTGCGGCGACGGAGGTCCCGTCAAACACGTTGTCAGGACCTCCGCCTATTACTTGCAGGGTTTTTCGATACTGACTACTGCAATGGCGCGAGGGTCAACGCGTGCTTTGCTGCAGCCCTTCCTGAGAATATCGCATCAGCCAAGAAGGTTCCGTTCTGGTACAGGTTGGGTATGTAGGCGCCGAGCTCTCCTGCCTCATAGAGACGGGGAATCGGTTTGCCGCTCCATGATAGCACCTGAGAGTTGGTATTCCGCTCAGCTCCGCCAGTCGTGGCCACCAACGTCGGAACGATCTCTACTGCATAGAACGGACCAGCTACTATCGCGGACATGGTCTTGGGATCACGCCCATATTCTGAGTCTTTTCCAGTCGCGCACATGCTGTTCCACTTGTCGATCGTCGCTTTGAGCGCCTTGGGATCGCGGTTAATCTTCGCGGCCAATTCCTCGATGGTATCCGCCTTAACTATCCAGCCCTTCTGCACTTCCACTGAGTTGTCCTTTGACCACTTGTACCCGTATGTAGTTATCGGCCATGAGAGCCATCCCGTCACAATAGGACCGGCCTTTCTGGTCGCCTCGTCGAAAACCAGGTGAGTCGGCTGCAACTGCCAATGGCGCAGGTCGACGTAGGCTCCAAAGTCCTTGTACTTCTCGTGCTGCCTATGGTATGATCTACTCTCGTCATAGAAGCGTGTGCTGTCGGCAGCTACTTCGATCCACGATTTCCCTTTCATGCTGAACTCACGGATGAATGTAGCTTCGAAATCCGGGACCTTGATGCCAAGCCAGTTTCCGCCTGACTGAGTCTGGTTGCGCATGTGCCACATCTTCGCGCCTGCCGCCATAAGCATTGGGAATGCATCGCCCGTGTTGGCGGGAGTGCCGCAAGTATACATGGAATCGGCGCCCCAGAAGTTCTGATTAATGTACATGTTGTTTGAATGACCGCCACAGGCGAGAATGACGCCTTTGTTGGCTCTTATGGCAATCGTCTCGCCATTGGCCTTCTTGGCGATCACCCCTACAACTGCTGTGGTCAGAGGATCCTGAACTAGCGCTATTGCAGGAGTCTCATACATTATCTCCACAGGAAGCTTCCATACGGCCTTCTCAAAACCGTTCATGACTCCGCCCACTTCAAAGCCTAGGCTGCCTTTCGCGCGAAGTGAGGCTGAGCATGCATTGAAATCCGAACCCGGAAGATCCTCGAATTCGGTCACCTTCTGCCAGCGAAGAGGCCCACCACCAACATAGCCGACCTCATAATCGGCTGAAGCTGCTACTTCCTCGAGGAATGGAAGGAGTTCAGTCGTCCACTGGTTGATCATCCAATCGAGGTACTCATCTGGAAGCGGATTCGGTTCATTGCATGCCTTGATGTAGGCTGTGAACTTGTCCACGTCTTTCGGGTCAGGTATCAAGATGGTCTGGCCAGATGCTCTTGTGTTTCCACCCGAAAACTTCTTATCCATCTTCTCGAGAACAAGGACCGACGCGCCGGGATCAACTCTCTTCGCCTCAATCGCGGCGCTTGCCCCAGCGAGTCCGAACCCAACGATGCAGATATCAGTGGTCTTGTCCCATTTTGTGACCTGCTGCGGCCGGACTATCGGTTCCTGTGCGCCGACGTATGCGGTGCACACCGCGATAATCAGGCATGTCATCACAGCTGTCAGCCTTAGCCTGGACGATGCTCTGGTTCTTGTGAACATGCGGTTTGACCTCCTATCACTATTACGGACAGTACTACGTGTCCGAATACAATGATACCGCACAGAGCAATCTCAAGCAATAGTACCTTCATTCACAATCTTATAACTGACATCTGATGACTGCTGCGATGGGCTTATTCTGATGCTATCTCGGATTCTGCTTCCGCGATGACCGTGTCAAGGAAGCTGATGTCCTCCTGGAGTTGCCGAATACACAACAACCCTAGCCGACCGGAGAATGCTTTGGAATCGCTTGGCATGTTCAGCTGTATAAGGCCAATCGCGCGCACAACCTGGGCTCTTTGGGCCCTGTAGCAATCCAGGCGCTGCTTTGCATCCAGCGCCGAAGCGGTTCGGAGCTTCATTCGATACAAGTCGGGTTGGCTGAGAAGCTTCTCCCCCGACAAAGGCTCAAGAGCGAATTCGGTTAAGGCCTGCTTGCCATCTTCAGTAATAGTGTACTCGGTCGACCGTGCTCCACGAGAGTAACCTGCAATCAGGCCGTCATCTTCCATACGCTGCAGCGCTGCGTACACAGTGCTTTGGCTCCCCGACCAGTAGAAGATGCTACCCCGAAAGTCCTGCACTAGCTCGTATCCTGTCTTGCGGTAACCAAGCAACAACCCCAGAATCCCTGCTTCCACCTGCGTGACCACTCTGTACCACCTCCCCATCCACTTGATACGCCCAATCTAGGCGGTAATCCTTCACTCGCAGAGCTATCTGCCCCTCATGTTATCAATTCTGCAGCGCTTGCGGAATCCTTACAGCAATGGTAGTCTTAATATTGTCGAGATTACGGACCGTAATACGTTGAAACCGCATACATCAAGAAAGGGAGGCATTGGCATGCACGGTTCGAGTAGGCGCCTCTTCATTGCAGCTATCTCACTAGTAGTAGTCTTGTGCGCGGGAGCCCACGCTCTCACGCAAGTGCCCAGGCCCCAATCGCCGATAGCCGCGGATGTGCACGAACGGATAGGTGTTGCGTGTGAGGACTGCCACCTAAATGGCGATTACGAGGCTGTGGACATGGAGGAGGCATGCCTTTCATGTCATGGGCCATACGGCAAAGTCGCACGCATCACAAACGGTCCATGCAACAATCCGCATGTATCCCACATGATCGGCATGGAGTGCAATGAATGCCATAGCGGACACAAGCCGAGCGTGGATGCGTGTGCTGATTGCCACGACCCGCAATCGCTATCCGATACGCATATCGCATCGGGCGTGGGATGCAGTGCGTGCCACGAGAAAAACAGCGAAGGCACCGCTCAAGCTGACGCGCCGACGGACAGATGCCTCAAGTGCCATGGGCCTCTGGCACAGCTAGCTGCCACTACAATGAACCTGGAACTAAACCCTCACATATCGCACATGCCGGATCTGCAATGCACAGACTGTCACCATGCTCACAGAGAGCAGGAAAACGCATGTCTTGACTGCCACTAGACGACCCGATGGGCAATTCTGCTGTATCGGCCTCGGCACCCATCGTCTAGACAAGTCGGCGCCGGCATGGTATCCTTGGCATGTCGACAGTGCGAGTTCGGTTGTTGACTAGGGAAGTCGGATGGCTTCGGACTGGAACCATTAATCCGCAGGCCGCAGGTTCGAATCCTGCCGGACGCGCCACTTTCGATATTTCGCGTGGCCCTGTAGCTCAGGGGATAGAGCAGTGGTTTCCTAAACCATTGGCCGCAGGTTCGATTCCTGCCAGGGCCACCATATCTCATGAAACAGCGAAGATGTCAGCGCCCGGGCGATAGCCCGGGCGCTACGTGGTACAAACACCCTTTCTGTCTGGATGCCATCTTGCATGCCCTAAAGGGACACGGCCATCCCCTCTCCATCATCCATCTGCCCCTTGTAGGAACTGCCTAAGGTCAGGACATCCGTTATATGCGCAATTCGTGGTAGACGCATAACATGGAACACAGCAAACGCGGAGGTGATGACCCGTGGCAGACGTCAAGGCCGAACAGTTCGGGTTCTTCTGGTGGATAAACTGGATAATCCGGATTCTGCTCTGGCTCCTTACCATCGCAATCGTGATCTGGTTCATCCTCAGGATCTTCGGCTGGTGCTGATCAGCTGCAGAGAGTAGTCATTTAGCGGAGGTGAGCCCCCTATGGCAGAGTTGAAAACCGAGTGCCTGTTTCTCCCATGGTGGCTATGGTGGCTACTAGTCCTTACAGCCATCTCGTTCCTGATCTGGTTTGTGCTTTGCTTGTTCTTCGGAATCTGCTAGTGATCCGCCGGAGTGGACTGGGCTTCGGGCCCAGTCCACTTCCGTTCGTCATCAATCATCAATCGTCATCAGGAGTCATCAAGCCAAGCGAGTAATGAGGCGCTAGAAGATCGCCCTCAGCCCAGCCTCCAGAGTCACCGCGGACTTGAGCCTCTCGGCCCCGCCGGCAGATAGTAGCCTCAGGGAGTAGCCCGCCGTGGCCCCGAGGGACCACACATCGGTGATCTTGTACCTGACTCCTCCCTTGATATCGCCTCTGACTTCGGCCCCTTCTCCGCCTAGTAGCTGACTGACTGCGACCGCCGTTGACGTCGCGGACACGTCCACCGTAGCGGTGGACGTGTCCGCGACATCAAC
>CAYZHL010000022.1:8125-18361 GCA_964478095.1 uncultured Clostridia bacterium
GCCTTGCTGCCTATGGCTGCGCTGAGGCTGTCAGACAGGCTGAGCGTGTGTTTCTGACCGCTTGCCGATGCCGACAGAGTGTACGAGGCAGACGTAACATTGCTCAGGCCCTGCTTGGGGGTCCATGCGCCCCTTAGTGTGCCTGTCAGCGAGTCGGCGCTGATGTCTCCCAAATCCGGGCGCTGCGAGGTGGAGCGCTTCCATCTGATGTCGACCTGCGGCGCGAACTTGGCGGCAGTACCGCCTCCCAGAGTAAGGAAGACCTCAGAATCCAGGGTGACCTTGCGTATCTCAGGGTATTCGGTCCGAGTCAATCCCGCCCCGGATGTAGTTCGGAAAGTGCCCAGCAGGCCTGATAGGCTGGCCTGCGCCCCGGCGACCCGCCGCGTCTGCCCGGAGAAGGGGACTACTTGCTCCCACCGCAACACGGCAGACGGGGTAAGCGTTCCGGCTCCAAGCTTCAGCGCAGGCAGTGTGGCTCTCACGTCGGCCCTCTTGTCGTCCAGCTTCCGCTCGGTAGCAAGATCGCTCCTGTTGAGCTGCCTGTAGGTAGCCCTGACGCTCACCGAACCCAGCTGCTTTGCCCACTGGGCGTTCACGCTTATCTCCTCGGTTCCACTCTTCCGCTCTTCCGGCTTGCCCGGCGCGATAGTCTTGATCGGCTTGCGGTATCTGGCGGTTACCGACAACGCGTCCAGCTTCAGAGTAGCATCGCCTCTCATGGAAATCTGAGTGTACGAACTGCCGGGAACGGCGATATTCACGCTCTCCGTGTTGTCATAGCCTGCGCCCAGCGTGAGCGCGCCGTTGAAGAACGTCTGGCGTCCTCCCACCGATATCGTGCGCTCTTCTCTCTCGAAGCCCTCAGCCGGGGCGTCGTCGACCCGGGACGTAGTGTACGACACGTCGATCTTCGGGCCGATGTCAAGAGAGCCGGCCAGCCTGCTGGATACCGTGAATAGCTCCTTGGGCTCAATCTGGTCGGGCTTGCCCGAGTAGCTTTGGGTGTGCGCCTGTGCGTGCTCCGCCGAGAGGCTCACCTTTGACCCCAGAGGCCATAGCGCTCCGATGCGCCATGCATCTAGCCCTTGACGCGACGTCTGCCCAAGCTTGGTAAACGTGGGGGTCATCGCTTCGTAGCTTCCGTATATGCTCCCGGCCCCGATCGCGTATCGAGCGCTGGCACGCGCCGCATATCCGGTGACTGTGTGCTCGTCCGGGGAGAGATCCAGGTAGCGTCGGGGATCCTCAGCGGAGATCTCAAGATCGGATCCGCTGTGTCGTTCTGCCACGTCGATCTTGACTATCTCAAGGACGTCGATTGTGTATCCTTTGCCCCTGTCGTCGTCGGGGCGCGCCTGCGTGCCCATCCACAAGACCTGGCCGTCGTACTTCAGGCCGGGGCCGGCTCCAAGGCTGGTGACTGAGTAACCTGCGGCAGCATCCGCCGCTATCAGCGTCGAGCCGTCCCACGCATACAGGCCATTGTCAGTGCCGATCCAGAGCGCGCCATTCCACACTGCGATCGCCCTCGCGTTCGCCACAGCCGGACCTGCCACAACCTGACTCCATTGGCCCGAGTCATCCCGCCCATACACTCCAGAATCAGTGGCGGCAAATGTGCGCAGTCCGGCAACTGCCTCCACGCCCGACACAGCTGCTTGCACATTCGCTCCAGGCAGCTCAACGTCGAAATGCCCCCCTTGGAATGATGCCAGCCCACGGTCGGTGGCCACCATGACCACGTCCTGAAGAGGATCATATGCAATAGCGGATATTGAAGCCGAAGGCAGCCCGGTCGCCCCGGACTTTGTGTAGACGGTCCAGTTCTCCAGGTCGTCTATGTGCGCCGTGGCCACACCGTCGCCAGCAGTGCCCACCCATACTGCCCACGGAGTAAGCGCCACGCTCGTTAGGTCATTGCTGGGAAGCCCCGCCGAAGTGTATATTCTCCGCCAGTTGCTCACGTAGTCGAACGGGCTCTGCCCCGTCGGCCCCGGCACAGCAGAGAGCACGGTCAGACCGCCGTCTGTGGCGAAGAACCAAGTATGGGTACCATCGTCGCTGGCGGCCATGGCGCGGACGACCGGCCCGGCTAGCCCAGACCCCACGCCATAGCGACGGAAGTCGCCCACACCGGCGGCGCCGACGCTGATGCCGTCCCGATGCGCCAGCACTAGGTAGGGCTTGCTGTTAGCGTCCGCCGCGGCCATCACGCCGAGCACCGCATTTGCCGCATTGGACTTACGGTTGTCGTCGAACGGGAACTGGTCGTGGCTCAGCGCGAGGTCGCCCGAGATGCTGAGTCCCTTGCTGTCGAACCTGCCCGAAAGCCCTATCACAGTGTGGGTGTTTGGCATCACCGGTGTAGCCTCAGGAAGCGCGGCCGACTTGGGATCGTCGGCATAGCGGGCAATCTCCATTCTCACCTTGACCTGTTCGTTCGGCGTCCATCCCAGCACTGCGCCGATGAAGTTCGACTTGTAGTCGGCCGGAGCGCCAAATGGTCCCCTAAAGTACTCGTACTCCACCCGCACGACATCGTCAGGGCCCAGCGGCAGGAGGATGGTGAGGATTCCGAACTCGTAGTCGATCACGTAGTCCTGGTCGCGCCTGAGAAGATTGTCGTTAAGGTACACGCGCTCGCTGCCGAGCGCGATGGAGATACCCAGGTTGAAGATGCCCTGGGCCACGGTGTGCCGGTACTTCACGCGCATCCCGTCATACGTGCTGAAGAAGGCCGCCGGGAAATCGAACTCAATCACGCCTGTGTCGTACATCACCAGGAATCCCAGCGCCAACTGGGTGTCGGCAGCGTAGTACTGCCCTCCCTTTCGCACCTCTATGGTGACTGACCCCGCCACCACGTCCGTCTGGCCCATGTCGTACAGGCGCCTCCGCGAATACGAACCGGCAGGCACGTCCAGAAGCGCCCCGGGATCGTCATGCGCTGCGCCGGCCACCATGCGCGCGTGCAGCTTCAGCAGGTCTTCGAGGAAGGCAGACTCAGTCTCACTGCCGTACATAAATGGGTACCGTTTCTGATCACTGCCTGTCAGCATGTTCTTGGCGTTGTAGGAGCGTATGAGCGACTGGACCTGACCTCGCAGGACATCACGAACCTCGCTGCGCAGGGCCAGCATCTCGGAGGCGGATGAGACCGTGACGAACTGCCCTCGGGATAGAGCTACCCCATCGCCGGCTGAGATCACCCCCTTGCCGTCGGGGTCGTCCAAGTACAGGTAGCCCAGGTCCCACAAGTCAAGAGTCTGCTTCAGGGTACGTTGCTCGTCGGGCGCAACACAATCCATATAGCGCAGCCATGCGCCCATGTAATCTGGGTCGAAAAACCCTCCGAGCTCGTAGTACTCCATGCCGTCGAAGGAAGCCGACAGCCCCGTCGAAGCGGGCGACGGCGCGTATGTACCCTGGGGCTCGTACACTATCGTCTCTTGGGCAGTGCTACCCTGGAAGGTCTTCTTGGCCGGGATTCCCTGCACTCTCCCCACGGTAACGCCGGCCTGAACTGCAGGGTACTCGGCCCGCACCTCGAGGCCCCGCAAGCGAGACGAGTAGGCCGTGTAGGGATTCTCGCTTCTGAACGCAAGACCTCCGAATTTGCCTTTGAAGGGGTCGCCCTCCAGCGTCAGCTCCAGCAGCTGAAGATTGCCGTCCTTGCGGTTGTCAAGCGTCCCGGATACGAAGATACCCGGAGCAACCTGCCCCCTAACACTTAGCGACAGGAGCTGTGCGATATCGACGTGCCCGGGGCTGTAGCCCGTTCCCGAGAGCGCAGCCGCGTCTCCCCACGCCGAGCGGATTCTGAACTCCACGTCCCCGCGTATCTGCAAGGGCAATCCGCCGATTTCGGCAGCCGATGCCCCCAGGACAGGGTACATGAAAAGAACAAACCCGAGCACCAGAAGCAGAGTTTTCATTGCACGGGCTGGACGGGCGCCTCTTCGAGCGGATCCCGTAGAGCAGCAGACCTCCATAAACGTCACCTCATTACGGGCAATTGGGGTGCCAAACCTGGCATGATCGCCCTCGTTTGCCTTTCCGAGGGCGAGATGTACCTAGATGCATAATTCCACAGGAAAGGAGGGTCCCCTTCCGACAAAATCGGAGGACCCTCCCTGCGTTTTTGAAAGCGCTAGTCCGCCCTAGAACGACAAGCCCACCGATAGCCAGTGTGAATCGGGAAGCTCCGGGTGGAACTGATAGGCATAGTCGAACCGGAAGCTCCCGTAGGCGAACCCTGCGCCGGCCGAGAAGCCGAACTGTTTGTCGGCGTTGATCGTCGCGCCGGCCCGGGCTGCAAAGGCTTCGACTATCTGGTACTCGGCGCCCAGGCGACCAATCGAATGTGTGATATCGTAATCAGCCGCCACGATCAGCCCCTTAATGGGCGTGAGCGACAGGCCGAGTACGTACGATGGGTCGAAGTTGTCCTTGTGGCCGGTCTCGAATTTGACGGTGCCCAGCATATTGCGCGCCACGGCGCCGAACTTGACTCCGCCCAGGTAAGGCAGGCTGACCAGCGCGCCGATGTCGCCGGTAGCGCCGAAGCCCCGATTGACGCCGGCTTCCTGCGCATAGAGCTTGAGCGCTCCGCCCAGCGCGAACGGCCCAAAGGCGCGCGCGTACCCGCCTGCCACAGTCCCTTCGCGATAGTCGAGTTCACCCGTGGGATTGCCGTACTCGTCGGTTTTGTCCACCGTCGACATCAGCCCGAACACAGCCGCGCCGATGTTCTTCTGGGCATAACCCGCGCCAAGATAGCTGCCTGCCCCCATCAGTGTCGAGTAGAGCGACGTCGCCTTGTGCCCCTCGATCAGGGCCAGGCCTGCGGGGTTATAGTACAGCGCGTTGGCGTCGTCCGCCACTGCCACAAACGCGCCGCCCATACCGAGCGCCCGGGCGCCCATGCCTATGTCGAATAGTGCTCCGGTCCCGACAGGATCCTCGTCGGTCTGCGCAAAAACCGTCGGCGCTGCGAGCACCACCATCGCCGCTAGGGCGACTACGATCAGCCAGTTAACGTGTTTCGTTCTCATTTCGTCACCCCCCGTTAGCGGCTAATGACCAGCCGCATGATGTCTGTCTTGACTCCGTCGGCCGTAACCATGTAGCACAGGTAGAGCCCGTTCGCCAGCGGCTTGCCCGCCTTGTTCACTAGATGCCATTCGAAGAAGGTCTGACCGCTCTCGATCTCCTGCGAGAACACCTGCCGGCCGGCGATGTCGTAGATGTACAGAGTCGCATCGCCGGATGCGTTCACGTAGAAGTTGACGGCATTGGAAGCAGGGTTCGGACCTGCGACGAACTTGTTGGAGCCCACTACCGCCGCAATGAACGGCTTGCCAACTCCGCTGCCCGATGCGCCGTCGGCCCTGGAAGCAACCACGCAGACCATGTACCGGCCGCCGCGGTCGAGCTTCGTAAGATCCCATCTGTAGGCTCCATCGTTTGCCTCGTCCGTTGCCAGTGTCGTCCACGTGTCTCCGTCATCCGCGGAGTACTCGATCTTGATAGTGAGTTCCCTTCCGGCGTAATCCAGAGCTGTCCAGCCAACCTCGGCGAACCCAGCGCAGACCTCCCCCTGAGCCGGCCTGGTCACTGTCACAACGGGCGTGTCGAGCCATTCGAGAGCCTCACCCAGCAAGGCCGCCGCCCCGAACTCGGGCGCGCCATTGCGAACGCCGACGCCTTCCGGTTCTTCAGCAAGCTCAAGCGGGAATGCCTCGAAGGCTACAGCCATGAACACCAAGCGGTGCTTGTCGTTGCTGTACCTCAGGGCACATGGTTTCGGTTCCTCCTGATCATTGAGGAAGATCGCATGAGCCTCAGGCGCCACTTCCAGGCTATCTGTCCAGTCATCAAAGCCCTCGGGGAATACCAGATCGATCTTGCCGGCGTTCCCGGTGATCGGATCCCCCTCGACTCCGGTGACAAAGGCAGTTCCAACGTCATTCTCGATGCCGGTTACATGCAGGTAGTTGCGCGCGAATTCCATGCCGTCGGGCACCTTGCCCAGTCCATACATGACTTCCTGGCCACACAGCAGGAGCCGGCCGCCGTTGCCCAGGAATGCGACTATGGCGTTGCGCTCGGCGTCGTTCAGCGTGCCCTCCTCGCCGCAGTTCCACACTACGCGGAAGCGCTCAAGGCCGTTCTGACCGCCATACTCGCCGGTGATCAACTCTGGCCAAACATCGACGTAGTCCTGTTCGATGGCCTCGAAGGCCGCCTCGAACTGCCCGTACTCATAGTCGTCGGCATCATCATCCATGATCAACACAACGCTGCCCGGCTTGGCCACGGTTATCGCAATGATCTTCCGCGTCCATTCACCGCGCTCATCGGTGACGGTAAGGAGCGCCGCGTAGATCCCGGGTTCGTCAAAGGCCATCTTGAACGTCGCAGTCGCCACGGGATCGATGGGGTCCTCGCTGGGTCCTTCAAGCTCCCATAGATAGTCGATCCCGTCTTCATCAATATCGTGGGCCTCGGCGGTGAAAGTAATCTCCTCGCCCACGTACGCAACGTAGATATCGGCCTCCGCCTTGTCGATAGTGGGAGGTGTGTTTGCGTCGCCCATAAGGTAATCGTAGACCTTGGCGAGGAATTCATCCGCAGTGGTAGACGATCCGTTGCCGTTTTGGACGCCGAGTGTAGGCAGTTCCTCCCACGGCACGGTGGTGAAGACCATACGATAGGTTTCATCCGCATACCGCAGCGCCGGCCATATCGCGAAGCCGTAATCCTCGTTCTTCAGGATCGGCTTAGCGTTCAGGTCGGGGAAGAGCACGTCTTCAAGCTCCATTACAATCGTCCCTGTAATCGACATGCCTTCAGTGATAGGATCGCCGTCTATCCCGTCCCAGTACCCCATCGGTACGTTGTCGACGTAATCCAATACATGTAGGTATTGCTCCGCGAATGGAGTCAGCCCCACATCGTACAGATACTCCGGCGAGATCATGAAGAGCCTTCCGCCGCCATCCAGGAATCCGGCCAGATACTCCTCCTGATCTACGAGGAGGGTGTCACTCCACGAGAATGACGTGTTCCATGCCAGCATCCTGTCGTCGAAACTCTGGGGTAAGCCCAGGGGGTACCTGGGGTCCACGACTACGCACTTCAGTTCGGCTGCCTCGCATGCTTGCAGGAACTCCGCCTCACGGCCGAACCCGGGGTTGTCGTTTATGTATACGATGGTTCCAGGGTCAGCCACCACGATCTGCACTGGCCACTTCGACTCCACGCCGTCGACAGTGAGGGCATGGAACCACGCCATGTATGCCCCCTCTTCCTGATAAGTGCGGGAAGCTGAATAGCCCGTCACATCGTCGGCGTCGTCAAACGACCACCAGGCCTTCTCGACCACGGCCGGGTATTGCACCGAGGCCGAGAAGTTCGCCGAGAGAGGCGCGGCGCCGAAAGTGACATCGGCCGATGCTGAGGTTATCTTCACAGGGAATTGCTTCTTGATGGCGTTGGCCACGTTGAGCCTGCCACCGGTGGTCATCTTCCCGTCAAATGAAGGGCCCCTGTCAACCGACAGCAGCAGAATCTCCTTGACACTCAGGTCGCCATCTCTCGGCCCCTCAGCGCCTGGATAAAGCGGGATATCGGGGTACTCGGCCGCCACAAGGGCCGCCGCGCCGGAAACGTGAGGAGTCGCCATGGACGTTCCGCCCATCCAAGTCAGCTTGTCCACCGGTACACAGGATAGGACCCAGTGCCCCGGCGCCGCGAGGTCAACAGACTCCGCGCCATAGCAGGAGAAGTTGACGAGGTTATCGTTCCAGTCGGACGCCGCCACAGCGATTATGTTGGGCAGATCGTAAGACGAAGGATAATGAGGCGCAATGTCGTTGTTTGCGGCATCGTTGCCCGCCGCGCACACGAAGAGCAAGCCCGACTCAGCCATCGCCTCCTCAAGTGCGAGGCTACGCCCGCCTCCGCCCCATGAGCAACTGGCTATCTTGGCGCCCATCGCCTTGGCGTAATCGATTGCTTTGATCGCACCCGTCGTCGGGCCGCTGCGGCCGTGGATGAACTTGCACGACATGATCTTCGCCTTCCAGGCCACACCTACAACTCCGATGCCGTTGTTGCCCTCTGCGCCGATGGTGCCCGCGCAGTGAGTTCCGTGGCGATCGGCGGTCGGGTCATCGTACACCGTACTATCGTCATTATAGAAGTCCCAGCCGTACACGTCGTCGATGAAGCCGTTGCCGTCGTCGTCGATACCGTTGCCCGGTATTTCGTCCGGATTCACCCAGATGTTGTTCTTGAGGTCGACGTGAGAGACATGGATACCGCTATCGATTACTGCCACGAGCACGGACGATGCATCAGTTCGCACGCTCCACGCCTCAGTCGCATTGATGTCGCATCCCGGAATGCCCCGCTCCCAGAATACGTACGGCGATGGATAGAAATCCTGCCCTATGTTCCTCATGCTCCACATGAACGGAAAATACCCGTCATTCGGAATCACTGGAGCCTCTGCATACCACAGGTAGTTGGGCTCAGCATACTCCACGAACGCGTTGGCAGCGTAGAGCATGGCAGCATCCTCAACTCCCAGGCCTGCTGGAATCTTGACAAGATAAGCCTCCTTCGCGTCGCCAATGGGCAGGGTCTCAGCGACCACAGCGCCCGTCCTGACGTTCAGCGAACGGAAGTTGTCGACCGCAGCGGCCATGTCGGCGCCTGCAGCGGTCATCATCGGCCTAAGCTTGACTATGAGCTCGCCCTCAACATACTCAGGCCCCTGCGCTCCTCTAGCTACAGGTATAACGTCCTCCGGCAGTGTTCGACTGCTCAAGGGAACGTTTGTCGCCGCAAAGACTGAGCACGCTGTGATCAACAACAGCACTGCGCTCAGCAGGGCAGCGCGCCTCCAAATAGCACTCTTCGACACACGGATTCCCCCCTTGCGAATTGGTGACTATGCTGCCAGAGGCTCCTGGCAGCGATCTGCAGTTAGTAGGTGTCCACACCACCTCCCGAGGCAGGGTCGACCGCTTCCAAAAAGGGGCATGATCAGCCCTGAGCTGTCGACGTTATGGCTATACATGGACAACTTGCGCGATACTTCTAATATGATTCAACAAAAAACTTAGTTCCCCTTCTAGTGGAAGCGGCGCTCTCGGGGCGGTTCGTGAGTTGAGCTTGAGGAGGTGGCGGTTGCGCGTGAGCAAGCCGGCGCCGCCGACAGATCGGCAGGCGGCAGGGGGAGAGGTGATGGACTACCAGCTGATGAAGTCGGGTCGGCGAAGGATTCTGAAGGGAAGAGCGAAGAGCAGCACGTTGTAGGCTATCTGCATCGCGACGACAGGCTGTGAGGCAAGAGCCGCCTGGGTGAAGGCGGCTTTGTAGGACCCGAATCCCGGCCAGAACCTCATGATCGCAAGTGCCGTGAGCGCCGAGAGTCCTAGCCTGCCAACGGTCATTCCCAGGGCTTTAAGAAAGGCCTCCGGAGCCCCCGAGCGGCGGTTCCATAGGTAGCACACAGTCACATACAGCAGGAGTTCGAAGCCGATCAGCTGCCACGTATCGACTAAGCATACATCCGGCATGTAGCGGCTTGATACGATGTACCCCGCCATGACAGCAATGATGATGAGAAGTAGTGCTATGTAGTCCCCCGCCGCCCTGGGTCTGATGTTCATCATACCGTCATTTCCTTCCATTTGCCGCCTGCAAAGCGTGCCATCGACACCGACCCGCGCACGACCCAGTCGAGCGCCATGGCGTACCATGCGCCCACGAGGCCCCATCCGAACACATTCACGAACAGCGCAGCCAGCGAAAACCGGACTAGCCACACGCTTGTCATAGCCACGTACAGCACCGCCTTGGTGTCGCCCGCTCCGCGAAGAGCCCCCATGAACACATATGCCGCGGACATGGGAATCTGAGCGCAGGCCATTATCCGGAGCACGCCGGCGCCCAAACCGATGATCTCCGGATCGTCAACGTACAGCCGCATGAGAATGCCAGGGAAGAAGAAAAGCACAGCGCCCATGAGCCCCATTACCGTTGCGCTAATCTTCCACGACTGCCATCCGGCCCGCTCCGCGACGTCCGGACGCCCGGCTCCCAGAGCCTGCCCCACTATGGTTGTGGCAGATACTGCGAACGCAAATCCAGGCATGTAGGAGATCCCTTCCGCGTTGATGGCGATTGCGTGGGCCGCGTACGCCGACGTGCCCAGAGCCG
>CAYZHL010000023.1:0-9705 GCA_964478095.1 uncultured Clostridia bacterium
TACGTACGCCCTCGGGACAGGTTCTTTTCACTTTGGGTTTGGTTGGCTATAGCTGACAGTGCAATACGCCCCGTTCCGGTGCCCGGTCGGCGTCGGTGGGCGCCGCAGCCGAGGAGCCCAGTAGATGGCTCCTTGCCGGCCGCGGCGCTCGTCTCCGGCCAGTCGGCGACAGGTCGGGCTATGATTTGGGTTGTGTTACAGTTCGTGGTATAATGATCACGGGAGGCTCACTCGCCCATATTTAGCATTTAACGGAGGGGATGTCAATGTCTCTTGAGCGCTACATCGGCAGAATCATGCGAGGCTCTCTCGTAACATGCAATGAGCTCCCAGATAGTGCAGTCCGGATTCGGATGCTCCTGCACGATCGAGGACCGATGCTGATCACTGCGATAGCTGAAGAGCTCAAGATGTCTCACAATACGGTGCGGAGCGCATGCCGACAACTGGTCGAGGGGGACTGGGCTGTAAAGATCAGGCTACCCGATGGACGACGTAGGCTTGTGGTCCCCGTCTTGCCGAGGTCAGTGGAAGTATCCACCGCGGAATGGTTGGCAACCGAGCGGAGTAATGTGGCCAAAGTGGGAGAATGGCTCATGCTCTGCTTCCTCGACTGCAAAATCGAGTCTGGGGATTACATCAACGGGGCCCGGCCCGATTGGCTCAGGAATCAGGACACCGGCAAGCGCATGGAGTTCGACCGGCTGTACACTGAACTCAAGGTGGCCTTCGAGTTCCAGGGCGAACAGCACTACGGCATAACTGACTTCTTTCCCGATCAGGAACAGTTCGAGCAACTCCAAAAGCGAGACAACCTGAAGGCCTGGCTCTGTGCTCGCCACCAGTACACGTATGTGGAGGTACGGGCGGCTGATCTGACGTCTGCGGCGATGGACCTCAAGATCCCGCCGCATGTTCCCCGCAGGTTCAGCCTTCCCGACAGCCCGCTCATCGCCAAGCTTGAGGAACTCGGCGCAGGCTACAAGTCGTACATCGATAGCGTGACTCGGTACCGCGACCCGGAGTGATGTGTGTGTTCATCCCAGCGACGCCCGTCCCAGCGACCCTCGTCCCAGAGACTCCTGTTCCATGGACTCGTGTTCCATAAATTGGATAACGCAGTTTTTGACAATACTTTCGGAGATACCCGCAACTTTTGAGTACATCGATTTGCGCTTCCGGCCCAGAGCCTCAGGAATTGGGTTTATGCAGGCTCCCAGCGGCATATTCTGCCGTTTTGTGGCTCTGCCCGCTCTGCTTCGAGCGGCGACGCCACAAGAGGCGTCGTGTTTGGTGGTAGTAACACCCCTATATGGAGGGAACCACTCCCAAGTCGGCCCACATGCCGCTTAATGCTGGCGTATTCCCTGTTTTTGGCCCCAAGCTGACCGCCCTTGACCCGCCGGCGAAAACGATAGTGTCAGATTTTGCGCCTATCTGCAAAACTGATGTCAAAATCAGAGTACATCCCAGCTAGACCCCGTGTTACAAGCGAAAAGGCCAGCTACGCCCATGGATCTGACCCGTAGGTTCCATGAGCGCCTGGCCCATTTATGCATCAGCTCATGCATAAATGCCACGCAACTCCTACTGCTCCCGGCCCGGCATGGGTGCCGACTACGGGACCCACTTCGTTGACGATCAGTTCCCTGCACTTGAACTTCTTCTCGATCTCGCGCTTCCATTCTTCGGCCTTCTCATGAGCATCGGTGTGCAGCACCGCAGCGCAGATGGCGCGCGAGCCGATCGCTTCATCCATGAGTTCGATGACTCTGGGCAGCAGGCGCCGCGCTCCAAGCACCTTATCCCGTGGGGCGACTTCGCCGTCTTCAAGATGGATAATGGGCTTGATCGACAGCAACGTGCCCAGCAGCGAGGCTGCCTTGCCGATCCTTCCGTTGCGTTCCAGGAACTCGAGTGTATCTACGGTGAAGAGAAGCTGCACGGAGCCTGCAACTCGCAGTGCCGCCTCGCGGACCTCTTCGCGACTCGCCCCGCGCTGCGCCGCCCGGGCGGCCTCGAGCACAGCGAATCCCTCGCACATGGTCACCTGCTTGGAGTCGATCACGTCTATCGATCCACTCTCCAGAGTATCCCGGGCAATGCACGCGCTCTGGTACGTGCCGCTCAGCTTATGCGAGGCGTGCACCGATACTATGTGGTCATACTCTCCGAGCAGGTCATCGTAGACCTGTATGAAGTCCGCCGGCGAGGGTTGGGACGTGGTCGGCATCACGCTGGACGTTTTCAGTCTGGCGAAGAAGTCGTGTGAGTTCATGTCTACGCCGTCGAGAAAAGTCTCCTCGCCGAAGATGACTGTCAGGGGGACTATGGACACCCCATGCTCATCGGCCGTCTCCCTGGGCAAGTCAGCCATGCTGTCTGTGACAACAGCAACTCTCATCCTGAGCCCACCCTCTCTGTATGCTCTTTGTCCTGTTCAAGCCTTTCCCACCTGCCGCACCGACCGCCCCAACGCGCTACCACTTTGGAATCGCGCGCGACCTCGACGACCTCGCACGCGTTGGGGCAGCCGTCGCACTCCCACGATGTTGTTGAGTACACCTGCTCCGGCACGTCCCAGCCTGCGAAGGCGGTGGCTTCGCGGCCTGACGCCGCCCAACGCTGTGCCAGCATTGCAGCGCCTATGGCGCCCATCACGTCGAAATGAGGCGGGACGATTACCTCGAAGCCGAGGGCGTCCTCAAAGGCCCTGCGCATTCCCAAGTTGGCTGCGACGCCCCCTTGAAACACGGCGGGCGCAGCCACGGCCTTCCCCTTACCCACGTTACTCAGGTAATTGCGGACCAATGCTTCGCACAGACCGCGCAGGATGTCCGGCAGTGAGTACCCCACCTGCTGCTTGTGGACCATGTCCGACTCAGCGAATACTGCGCACTTCCCGGCGATTCTCACAGGCGAGGAAGACTGACATGCGATCCGGCCGAAGTCCTCGATGGGCACTCCGAGCCGTTGAGCCTGGTGTTCCAGAAAAGACTCGGTTCCTGCAGCACATACGGCGTTCATGCCGAAGTCCACCACTATGCCTGAGCGCAAGACTATGACCTTGGAGTCCTGGCCCCCGATTTCTATGACAGTGCGCACGCCTGGAACAACCGCCATGGCCGCGACTGCATGCGCTGTGATCTCGTTCTTCACTACATCGGCGCCTATGACGACTCCGGCCAGCTTCCTTCCGCTGCCCGTGGCGCCCGCTGCAGCGACTTCGAAATCCCGATGCGCGTCTCTCAGCGCGCGCATGCCTTCCTTGACTGCTTCTATCGGACTGCCGCGCGTCCTCAGATATGAAGAGTCCACCAAAGACCCTGATTCGTCCAGCAACACAAGATTGGTGCTGACGGATCCTACGTCAACTCCAATGTAACCACGCACGCCGTGCACCCCCCATCCCCAGAGGGTGCCCAGCGGCAGCCTAACAGATTCGCCAATCCGCGCCGCAGCCTGCCGTAACCCGCCGCAGCCTGCCGTAACCCGCCGCAGCGTGCCGTAACCCGCCGCAGCCTGCCGTAACCCGCCGCAGCCTGCCGTAACCCGCCGCAACTTGCCGCAACCCGCGGCAGCTTGCCGCAACTCGCCACAACTCGCCGCAGCGGCCGGCAGGTAGGGTAGGCAGCCCGACTCACTCGACCGCCAGCGCCGCGTGGGCCTCCTTCAGCAGTTCGATCACTTGCAGTTGCTGCGGGCAGGCCGCTTCGCACTGGCCACACTCCACACACTTCGACGCATCCCTAGAGGCCTTGACGATCCCTCCATACATCCACCTCGAGCCCTCCCAGGCATTGAAGATCTCAGCCTCATTGTAGAGGCCGAACACGTCGGGGATCAGCACCCCCTGCGGACACGGCTGGCAGTACCCGCACTCGGTGCATGCGATCTTGGTCCGCGTCATGTAGGCCTCTCGCGCCCGCGCAAGCATTGCCAACTGCCGCTCGGTCAGCGCGCCGGGAGCGGCATCGGATGCTATGCGTATGTTGTCGACAACCTGCTCCATGCTGCTCATCCCGCTCAGGGCCACGCTGACTTCCGGCAGGTTCCACACCCAGCGCAAAGCCCACTCCGCGGGGCTCCAGTCCTCACGGCCCGCATTGCTCGCACCGCCCTCACCGCCCAGGCCGCCGCAGGCACACCTGCCACCATCGCCAGCTCCGCGCACGCCAAGTGCTGCGACTACCTCTTCCGGCAAGTTCGCAGCAAGTTTGCCTCCCCGCAGAGGTTCCATTACAACCACTGCCAGCCCACGGGATGCTGCATATTTCAGCCCGGCCAAGCCGGCCTGGTATTCTACGTCTACGTAGTTGAGCATGATCTGGCAAAAATCCCAGTCGAAAGCATCCACTATGTCCGCAAACACCTCATAGGCAGCATGAAAGGAGAATCCCGCGTGTCGTATTCTCCCCAGTTCCAACTGCTTGGCGAGGAAGTCCAGCACTCCCATATCGCGCACCTTCAGCCACGACTTCTGGTTGAGGCTGTGGAGCAGGTAGCAGTCAACATGGTCCGTGGCGAGGCGCTCTAGTTGCTCGCCAAGGAGCCTGTCGAAGTCGTCGTACGACTTGCACAGCCACACCGGGAGCTTGGTAGCGAGCTTTACCCTGTCGCGGTATCCGTCGGCAAGAGCCCGACCCACGAAAGCCTCGCTGTTCCCCCCGTGGTATCCGTAGGCTGTATCCACGTAATTGACGCCCTCATCGATAGCGTATCGCACCATCCGCACTGCCTCGTCCTCGCGTATCGCCGACTGGTCGCCGCCAACGCAAGGAAGGCGCATGCATCCGAACCCGAGGGCAGATACTTCGAACCCACACCGCCCGAATTGCCTGTATCTCACGACCCATCCTCCCCACGCCCATCATTTCCGTAACCGTGATTCCACACTTGACGTCTTGTCAGTTTCTCCTTCAACCGGGCACATCCCTTCCTAATGCTCTCTGATCTGCTTCGCCAAGCGCCACAACCGGTGGGATGCCGCGTCCAAACACCGATCTACCTCCTCCGATTTACCTCGAAGGACATCGTAAAGTGACGCAATTACACAAGAGGTGAGCGGTTCGGAAGTGTCGTAGTATTCGAGTTGAAACAGCGCCTATTCGAGTTTGAACTGCAGTTTTCGATGGAGGATGCCTTGATGTCGCTGCCCACGCCGATCAGGCCTGTTTGCGGGCGTCTTAGACGAAGAATGATTGCTGCCGCGGTGCTCGCGCTGACTCCCGTACTGACCCTGTCTGGCGCGCTGGTCCTGCATAATGTGGTAGAATCCCGTCTGGGCTGGACAGCGCGGAACACGGCTGAGGCCCGTCATTTGGGGAGTGCTCTCTCATCCCATCTTCACGGTTTGCTTGAACGTCAAGCATTGCTGCTCGACACCTGCAGCACATTTCCGCGAGAATCCATCGCGCAGATGCGCATGACAAACAAGATGATGACCGAGTTGCGCTCTCAGTGGATCATCGGATACTCGGTGTTCAACACCGATGGGCTTCTGCTGTGCGCTGTGGGTACCGCTCCAGGCTACGCTCCGTTGTTCGACATGTCTGCGCTTGAGCCCGTGCTCTCAGGCAACGGGCCGTTCGCCTGCTTTGTCGAATCACACACGGAAGGCGGCGCCGATGCTGTTCCACGAATCGTGCTGGCCAACCGGGTTCAGAGCGGGCCGCTCGGGTCGCGCGTGCTTGTCATGGAGGTCGACGTGGGATGGATGGCAAGGGTAGCCGCGGGTGTCTGGGACGATGGTTCGGGCCCGGATGTATGCGGACTTGTGGATCCGAAGGGCCAGGTGCTTCTGTGGGATCGCAGTGGATCGAGTCGGCTGATCCTCGCGTCCGCTGAATCGCTGGACGCTCAATGGCCGCTGGCCCGCGACAAAGCCGCGACCGTGGTGTTCACTCATAGAGGAGGCTGGAACGGCGAAGCCGTTTCCGAAAGTTACCAGGTATCGGCAGTCGCCATCCCCTCGCTGGGATGGGCCAGTATCGCCGCAACGAGAGACGACCCTGCCGGCGCCGTGGCCAGTGATAGCAGGCTCAAGCACATATTGTCGATGGTCATAACTGCTCTCGCAGGACTGCTGGCGGCAGTGGGGCTGATGCGCCGGGTCACATCCGAGGCGTGTGCCCTCGAGCGTGCCGCCATCGCCGTAGGCGCGGGCGATCTCTCTGCCCGATGTGGGCTATATGGCGCCACGGATATCGGCGCCGCGGGCCAGGCCTTTGACGAGATGGCGGTATCTTTGGCAGAACTGGAACAGTCGAGAGCAGAGGCTCTCCGCGTGGCCTCGCACGAACTGCGCAACCCGCTGTCCGCAGTGAAGGGAGCCGCCTCTCTGCTGAGTATGCGTATAGACGAGGGCAAGGAGGTCCGCGAGTTGAGGCCGCTGGCGGACATAGTAGTTCGCGGGACAGACGATCTCGCCGCCAAAATGATACAGATCTTCGACGCCCTCATTCTGGCCAACTACTGGCGTGCCATGGACAAGAAGCCGGTTGAACTCAGGGAGCTGACCCGCAAAGCGCTTGAGCCCTTCCTGACCGGGGACGGCGGCAACCGAATTGTCACGCAGGGCCTCGACGGCCTGCCTGACCTGGCAGTCGTCGGGGACCGCGAGCAAATCAAGACTGTGATCGTCAACCTCGTCTCAAATGGACTGAAGTACTCGATGGGCGAGGGGATTGTGTGCGTCACCGTAAGGCCCACCGAGGGCGGCGCCAGAATCAGTGTGTGCGACCGCGGAATAGGCGTTCCGAATGCAGAGCTATCCTCGATCTTCGACGGTTTTTCCCGAGGCGGTAACCTGGAGGGGCGCGACCCCGGAGGGCTTGGGCTGGGGCTGTACGTATCCGCGATGATAGTTAGGCAGCACGGAGGTAGGATCTGGGCGGAGAGTGATGTGCAGACTGGCACGCACTTCCACGTGGAACTCCCAATCAATCCAGTTGTCGTCTGAACACGCAATCAGAACAGGGGGGATGGGAATGGCCGGGATACTAGTGGTGGAGGACGAGGCCGACATTGCCATGATCCTCCGCGAGATACTGGAGATGGCCGGACATCATGTAACCCTGGCTATCGACGGCGCGATGGCACTGGACATAATCGAGTCGGATCCCCTTCCCGACGTCATCCTTACCGATCTCAAGATGCCGCGGATGAGCGGAAAATGCCTCGTCGAAACGTTGCGCTCGAATCCCCGCACCGAAGCGTTGCCCGTAATACTACTCACAGGCGCTATTCCCAGCATCGACGACTTTCCGCCGGATGGCTCGTATGACTACCTCATAATGAAACCGTTTGACATATGGGATGTGGTCGACACTGTTGACGGAATCGCCGGTCACCGCTGACGCAGATGACCGGCGCACCTCCACAGGATTGCGGAGTCTTTGGGTTACGGAGTCTTTGGGTTACGGAATCTCTGGGTTACGCCACTCCCATGTACCGCTTCATTATGGAGACTAGCTTCTGAGCGTACTTAGGGTCAGTAGCATATCCCGCGCTCTGTAGGTGCCATGCGAACGCTACCGGGTCGTCTCGAACGGCCATGGCGGATGCGTAACGCTCCGCCTGTGCAATGAGAGAGGCATAGTCAGAAAACGACTCAGCGTAGTCGTTGTATGCTCTGAACTGTGCCTCTTGCCACATCTTCCTGCCCTTGATGTACTCAACAACATCAACCGTTACAGACCCCGCCGGGCCCTCACCCTTGATGTTGAACAGGTTCAGGCTGTCCTGCCCGGTCCGCTTGTCCCGGACTGTCTTCCCGAGCCAGCCTGTTTCCAGGGCGGCTTGAGCCAGCATGATCTCTACAGGTATCCCAGTCTCTTCAAACACGCGCTCCGCATGGGGCCTCAGCAGCTCGACGAACTCCTCCGGCATCATGAACTTGCTCACCTCCTGCGATACATGTACACCATATGCGGCGCTAGGCCGCTCCGTCCAGCGCACTGCAAGAATGCACATTTCATGCGCATCTCGTATTTTCTCGAAACTCCCTTGCTGCCCAAATAGGCGCTTTGTCAGGCACTCAGTCAGTATGCGCAGGAAAATGCACTCGCATGGCGAATGTGGTCTACTACCATGGACGCAGGAGCGCCGCGCGTTCAGCATCAAGCGGCACTCCCGTCTTGCCGACATCCTATCCATATCACGATTAGCAGGAGGTGTGCGTAAGTGAAGAGAAGTCGGTCAGGATTGCTGCTCATCGCCGTTGCCCTGGTTCTCTCAATGTCGCTCGGCTACTACGTTATGGCTGCCAAGGAACCCATTAAGATCGGACTTCAGGCTCCCATTACGGGCCCCTGGGCCTATGAAGGCGAAATGGCGCGCAACTGCGTCCAAATCGTCGTGGACGAGGTGAACAAGGCCGGGGGGCTTCTGGGGAGGCCGGTCGAGATTGTGCTTGGAGACGATCAGGGGTCGCCCAAACAGAGCGCTCTGGTAGCGCAGAGGATGGTCAGCGACAAAGTAGTGGCGGTGGTGGGCACCTATGGCTCATCCATCAACGACCCGGCTTCGGCCATCTACGAGCGCGCGGAACTGGTCAACATCGGCTATGGGTCCACGGCTGAAAAGCTTACGGAGCAGGGCAGGAAGTACTTCTTCAGAACCTGCTTCCGCGACGACAAACAGGGCGCGTTCTTCGCGACCTTCGCCGTCAACAAGCTGAAGGCCAAGAGAGTGGCCATCATCCACGACAATACAACTTTTGGGAAGGGCTTGGCTGAGGCAGCGCGCCGGCCTATTGTGGAACAGAAGAAGGCAGAGATCGTGTTCTACGACGCCATCACGCCGGGCGAACGCGACTTCACAGCGATACTGCTGAACATGGGGAAGCAGAACCCGGACGTGCTGTACTTTACGGGCTACTACTCCGAAGCCGGCCTCATCATCCGGCAGATGCGCACGTTGGGCATTAAGGCGACATTCGTAGGCGGAAACGCTGCCGTCAACGACGAGTTCGTGAAGATCGCCGGGCTCAACATGGCTGCAGGCGCCCTGCAAACTCAGGAGCCTCTGCCCACTGACCTGGATTATCCGCAGTCCAAGACATTCCTGGCAGAGTACATACGCCGGCACAAGGAGCCGCCGTCCAGCCCATGGCCTGTTTACGCTGCCGATGCTTTCAAGGCAATCGCCGCAGCGATACAGGGAAGCGGATCTACGGATTCCAAGGTCCTCATGAACTACCTGCGCAATAACTTGAAGGACTACCCGGGCATCACGGGTCCCATTTCGTTTGACGCCAATGGCGACAGAGAAGGCGCCATCTATCTGGCATACGAGGTAACTGCGGACGGCAAGTTCGTTCCGCTTCGCTAAGTCTACACCGGATGGGAGGTGTGCGCACGGGGGTCGCCTATGCGGCTGCAGTTGGCGCGTGGCGACTCCCGTGCCGCGTCAGAATGGTAGTCTTCTTCGAGCAATTGGTCAACGGGCTCACAGTGGGTGCGGTGTACTCCCTTGTGGCGCTGGGATACACGATGGTCTACGGAGTCATGAGGTTGATCAACTTCGCCCACGGCGACTTTTTCATGCTCGGCTCATACTTGGGCTACACGATGCTGGTGACGGTTCTGGCCCAGTCCTCCCTCCCACTCTGGGTGAAGCTGTGCCTGGCTACCCTGATGGCGGTGGGAGCCATTTCGCTTCTTGGAGTGCTAGTAGAGAGAATGGCCTACCGGCCATTGCGCA
>CAYZHL010000023.1:9742-16140 GCA_964478095.1 uncultured Clostridia bacterium
CCGCCATGGTCAGTCCCTGAAGCCAGCTGGATGCTGGGCGGTGTACATGTAAACTTGATGCAGTTGCTCATCATGGGGATATCACTCGTCCTTATGGTCGGACTCTACATGTTCGTGCAGCGCACTACGGTGGGCGCAGCAATTAGGGCCACCGCTATCGATCATGACACAGCGCGGCTGATGGGCATCGACGTGGATCAGATCATCCGCATCATCTTCGTGATCGGGCCGGGCCTGGGCGCCATCGCCGGCGTTCTGCTTGGCCTGTACTACAGGCAGATCCACTTCACGGTGGGATGGTCTTACGGCCTAAAGGCGTTCACCGCTGCGATCTTGGGCGGAATAGGCAACATCCCCGGGGCAATGGTAGGCGGCATGCTCCTCGGCATCTTGGAGATGCTCGGGGCAGGCTACATATCAGCCGCCTGGAAAGACGTCTTTGTGTTCTTGATCCTGATTCTGCTCTTGATCTTCCGTCCCACGGGAATCCTGGGCGAACGAGTGGCTGAGAAGGTCTGAGGGGGGGCAATGGACATGCGTTCGGGGGTTTCGAAACAGGCGTCGTTCATCCGCGCCCACTCGGCCTGGTTCATCGGCGCCCTTGTACTTGCGGCGGCGGCGCTGCCTTTGTTCATATCGGACTACTGGACAGACGTGTGCGTGTTCTGGGGCATTAACGTTCTGCTCGGCCTGTCGCTCAACATCATCGTGGGCGAGGTCGGGCTGTTCAACATGGGCCAGATGGCCTTCTTTGCTATCGGAGCGTATACTACAGCCATCCTTTCCGAAAGGTTCGGAGTCAACCTATGGCTGCTCATCCCAATAAGCGGCCTGGTCGCCGCGGGAGCGGGCTATGTTCTCACCGGGCCCATTATTCACCTGCGGGGCGACTACCTTCTGATGGTGACTATCGGGCTGAACGAGATGATCCGCATCACCCTGATCAACAACCCGTTCGGGCTGACCGGCGGCCCCAATGGGCTGATCGTTCTGGACCAGTTCCGGATATTCGGCCGCGTAGTACAACGGCCGATCGACTTCTACTATCTGGTGTGGTCAGCTGTGGCTTTGCTCCTGCTCTGCCTGGGCCGCCTGCAGCGTTCGCGAGTAGGTCGGGCCTGGAACTACGTCCGGGAAGACTCCGTGGCCGCAGAGGCCACGGGAGTCAACACCCGATGGGCCAAAACACTGGCATTCACGCTCGGCGCGGGGATTGCCGGGGCGGCGGGGACCATATTCGCATCCTGTTCTGCATAGTCATTCTGGGCGGCATGGGCTCAATACCAGGAGTGATCCTAGCTTCGGGCGCAATGATGGTTCTGCCTGAGCTGTTGCGCAACTTCGCCCAGTACAGGATGCTCCTATTCGGGCTGGCCATGGTGGTCATGATGATCTTCCGCCCGCAGGGGCTGTGGCCCAGCCGGCGGTGGATGACCCGTCTGAAGGAAGGTGAAGGCGAATGACCCCGACCCCGGGTGCTCAGTTGTTGTCGCTCGTGTCGGTATCGAAGAACTTCGGCGGCCTGCGGGCAGTCGATTCCTTCGGCCTGAATGTAAAAGAAAGCAGCATTACCAGCCTGATCGGGCCGAACGGCGCCGGCAAGACCACGGTGTTCAACTTGATCACCGGCATCTATCGACCGGACTCGGGCAGCATCACCTTCGGCGGGACCGCCCTCATCGGAATGCTCCCACACCAGGTAGTCGAGACGGGCATCGCCCGCACATTCCAGACGCTCAGGCTGTTCGAGAACCTGACGTGCTTCGAGAACGTCCTGGCGGGCCAGCACTGCCGATGCAAGGCGGGCCTGCTCGCATGCATTCTCAACACACGTGCGCGTCAGGCCGAGGAGGTGCGGGCACACAGCGAGGCAGAACGCTGCTTGAGGCAGCTGCGCATCTGGCATCTCCGCGATGAGCTGGCCCGCAATTTGTCGTACGGCGACCGGCGGCGGCTCGAGATCGCGCGCGCAATGGCATCCTGCCCCGCGCTGCTAATACTGGACGAGCCCGCGGGCGGCCTCAACGAGCGTGAGTCCGATGAACTAATGGACATAATCCGCGAGATCCGCGATTCCGGCATCACTGTCTTCCTGATTGAGCATGACATGCGCGTGGTCATGGGAATCTCCGACCACGTGGCCGTGATGGAGTATGGAAGGAAGATCAGTGAAGGCACGCCCGAGGAGGTTCAGAAAGACCCGGCCGTCATTGAGGCATATCTGGGCACTGATGATGCAGACGACGAGCAGGCAGAGGCGCAGGCGGATGCAAGGCTAGAGGCGCAGGCGGATGCAAGGGTAGAGGCAGAGGCAGGTGAGTCGGTCCAATGAGTCTACTGGAACTCAAGGACGTAAGGATAGCTTACGGAAGCGTCGAAGCGGTACACGGCATCAGCCTGGCCGTGGAGCGAGGCCAGATCGCGACAATCCTGGGCGCCAACGGCGCCGGCAAGACAACTACCCTGCGCGCCATCTCAGGCCTCATAAGGCCGCGATCAGGGGCCATCCTGCTGGGGGATGCCGACATTTCCCAGGTACCGGCGCACGAGATTGTGAACCGCGGCGTCGCCCATGTGCCCGAGGGCCGACGAGTGTTCCCCACACTTACGGTGGAGGAAAACCTGAAGCTCGGCGCCTACAAGCACAGAGGACACCCGGACAAGGTTAGCTCCAACATGGGCCGGGTGTACCAGCTCTTCCCGAGGCTTGAGGAGCGCCGACTGCAGCTGGCCGGAACACTGTCAGGCGGAGAACAGCAGATGCTCGCCATTGGGCGCGGGCTCATGCCTGACCCCGACATCCTGCTGCTAGACGAACCGTCGCTGGGCCTTGCGCCAAAGCTGGTTCAGGAGATATTCCGAGTCGTCCGCGAGATCAACGGGCAGGGCGTGACCATACTCCTCGTGGAGCAAAACGCCCGGCTGGCCTTGCGCATCTCAAACCACGCCTATGTACTGGAGACAGGGCGAATCGTCCTCTCCGGCCCGGCAGACGAATTGCGCCGCGACACAAGGGTCAAGAAGGCCTATCTGGGAGAGAAGTAGACTGGGCAGTATGAACTGCGTAGCCGATTGCGCAGCATGGACTGCGCAACCGGCAACGGGAGGCCGGCATCAAGAGCCGCGCCTCCCGCTTCATCTGCCGATAGTGTCGCCCGCAATCTTCGCCCCGGCTGCGTTACTACACGCCCACGTGATCCTGAGCCTGCTCACTGCCGTGGTCGCCATGTCGCTGCCGCGATCTGGCCCGGATCTCCTCGGACGTGGGCCACCTGCGTATGGTCAGTCCTCGGGCTGCCATGAGGTAGTCTTCCCACCTCAGTGTGGAGTCATTCTCGATGTCGAGCTCGTAGGCGCCGCCCGGCTCTGATACGACTAGGTGGGCATCGGCGTCCAGGAAAGTGAAGCTGATGTCCGAGACCGGCACCCTCACTTCCGCCGATCCGGCCGAATCGGCCGGGCCGGAGAATGTGAGCGCGTCGCGCTCGAGTGTCAGCGTTCCGAGGCCAAGGTCGGTCATGCTGGATGACAAGCCAAGCCTCCATGCACGCGCAGTGCGGGAAAGGCTGAACACCCCGTCAGGCGCGTCTTCCATTTCACCGCTGCGCAGCTTCTGAATCAGCGCCGACCTGTATTCGCTCTCCGTCATGGCCGCCCCGGTTCTGTCACTGACGATCCTGAGGTCGCGCGTCACAGTCCACCTGGCGCCGCACTTGGAGCACTCCAGCCCCGACCTAGTCTCCTTAAGTGTTGCAGCTCCCCCGCAGTTGATACAGCCCCACGCCACCATGGAAATACCTTTGTGCGATGCCAGGGCCCGCCGGCGAACCGGGGGATGGCCTACAAGGGAAAACATCTTCGATTCGATCTCGCGCCGGAAATCGGTCACCGACTCATAGTCGCGCGGGTTCACAGGCGGGAAGAACCGCACCTCCCACTCGCAGATCGCCGGCCCGGCGGCCCAGGCAGGCCAGCACTCGTGGGCGCCCAGTGATGTGATGGGCACGACGGGCGCACCCAGATAGTGCAGTACTCTGTACACCTCGTCGCTCACGATGTTGCAGCCGCCGTCCCAGTTGTACTGGCCCTGGGGGAAGATCCCCACAGCTTCTCCGGCCTTCAGGTGGTCGCGCATGGCGCGGATCGCAGATATGTCCCGGCCCCATTTGCGCTTGGGTATCGCCCTGTTTGCGCGAAGAAACCACCTCAGAACAGGGCTCCTGAATGCTTCATCGGCTGTGACGTAGTGGATCATCCTGTTGACAAACAAGCCGACGGCGTATGGGTCGGCGATGCTCATGTGGTTCGACGCAAATACCACAGGGCCCTCGATGGGTATGTTCTCCACGCCCACTGCCCTGATTCGCCAGAGGAAGGATGCCAGCAGGCGCACGAGAAAGACCGCCAAGAGGGCGATGAGGTCGAGTTCCTCCGCATCGGCGATCAGCGCCGTCCACCGCGGGAACAGCCCGGGGACACTCCGGCGATAATCCTCATACCGCTCGCCAAAGGCGCTTGCCAAGCGTGGTTCCTCCACGAGCCTGGCCCAGGCGGCGAAGGCGAGCCCGAGCAGCGCCGCAAGGACGACGCGGCCGGGGGAACGCAGCCAGAGCCCAACGCCGACCCAGAACAGGGTGTAGCCCCAGAAGAGAGGGTGGCGGACAAACGCGTAGATGTGCTTGTGCACGATGTATGACGTGTGTCCGCCCGGCCAGTTCTTGCCCACGTATGACAGAACCAGGAACGCCCGAATCGCCACATAGGCGCCGAATACTGTGACGGCTGTGCCGATGGCCGTGCTCACTGCGGGTAGCGGCATGGCGGGCAGCGACAAGTCCAGAGTCGCCGATATCCTGCCCATAGCCCCGGGCAGTATGACAAGGTAAAAGGCCGCTTGCAGCCCGAACAAGAATGGCATCCATACGCTGCCCCTATCCTGCACGACAGCATCATGAGAATCCATCTGTGCGCCTCCGATGGCTGACCACGGGGTCCGCCCCGCTCGCCTTAAGATGCCTGCCTCGGCCCCGCCTGGCCTCCCTGACCTTCCACTGCCTGATAGTCGCGCCGCGTGCAGCCGATACGTAGTCCTCCCAGCGCACAGGCGAGTCGCCCTCCACCCTGAACTGCACGGCGCCGTGGGGGCCCACAACCACCAGGTGATCAGCGAGGTTCAGATACGTAAAGTCGATTCCATCGAGCGGAATCGAAAGCGACGCCATCCGCCCTCCGCTTGCAGCCTGTTCGCCCGCTGCCTCAAAGACCAGCGCCGCTCGGCTCAGCCGCAGAGTCCCTTTTCCCAGCGGCTTCAGCCGTCGAGTAGACTCGATTCTGTAGCCGGTGGCGCTGCACTCGATCCCAAAGTCCCCCTCCGGTGCTCCGTCCATCCTGCCTTCGCAGAGGCGTTCAACCAGCGCTACATGGTATTCACGGGGAAGCATGCGGATCTGCTCGCCGCGCACGACCCTTGCCTGCGCCCCCGATCCCGGGGACTGCCTCGATTCCAGCTCCAGGGCAGGCGTGACGCTCCAGGCCGCTCCGCACTTCGAACACTCTAGTCCTTCCCGGGTCTCACGGAGCGTCATAGCGCCGCCGCACTGAATACAGCCCCAGAGCACGCTGGTGATTCCCCTGTGGAGGGCAAGCGCGCGGCGGGGCGCCGGCGCTTCATGCGCAAAACCGAATATCCGCTCCTCGATGGCATCTCGGAATTCCTGCATAGATGGAAACTGCCTCGGATAGATGGGTTCAAAGAACCGGACAACCACGTCCGATATGCCGGGCAACTTCGACCACCGCGGCCATGCTTCATGCCCGCCTACCAACGTCGCGCATAGTATCGGCACGTCAAGACGGTGCAAGAGCCTGTACACCTCATCGCCCACGATCACGGGGCCGCCGTCCCAGTTGCGCTGGCCTTCGGGAAAGATGCCTACTGCATCGCCTGCATCCAGGCGTCGCAGGACGGACCGAATAGACGCGATGTCCCGGCTCCACCTGCGCTTGGGTAGAGCGCCGAACACCCGGAAGAACCAGCGAGTGACCGGATGCCTGAATAGCTCGTCGGATGCCACGAAGTGAATGCGTCGCGTGAAGTGCATTCCCAAAAGCAGAGGATCAGCCAGGTTCACGTGGTTACATACCACCATCACCGGCCCTTCTCTCGGGATGAACTCCTCGCCCTCTGCCCGCACATTCCAGAGCCGCCGGCACAGCACGCCGCCGAGCATCGTGAGGATGAGCATGGTATTGGGTAGCTCACGCAGATCGTAGTAGAGCGCTTTCCACACCGGCAGCACCATGGGTGTATGCCTGCGATACTCCTCATAGACCGCCCCATACCTGCGTAGCAGGCGCGGTTGCTCGACCGCCAGCGCCCATGCCACCAACAGAAGGCC
>CAYZHL010000023.1:16150-16457 GCA_964478095.1 uncultured Clostridia bacterium
AGCGCCATCGCCTCAGCGAGAAGCCCAACAGAGCCAATCCAGATAGCCAGGCCTGCCCAGAACATGGTGTATCCCCAGTACATGGGATGGAGGACGAACCTGTAGATATGCTTGTCCACTAGATATCGGGGTTCGTTTCCCGGTCGCCACTTGCCGGCAAACCACAGCACCATGGCGCTGCGCCACGCCACATATGCCCCCAGCAGACAGGCAAATGCTCCCACAATCGCCCTGGGCATCTCGAGGGGCGTATCCGGGATATATGGAGATAGACGAGGCGCTAAGCGCAGCATTGCACAGGGCAGAA
>CAYZHL010000023.1:16467-18136 GCA_964478095.1 uncultured Clostridia bacterium
GACAGCGCGGTCGCCCTTGCCGCGCGGTTCGCCTCGGAGTGGTTGCCGGCTGAGTTGGATGTCGAGTTCGGCGTCAGGTTGAGCATCTCAATGCTGCCTCCAGGCTATACGGCACATGTTCGCTGCCGGTTTATCCCATTGCGTTCCAACCAGTTTGCGGTTACCTCCCCAACGCGGCCTTTGCGATCGCGGCCGCCGGACCGTTCGGATCGACCAATCCCTTACAAGCCGACCAGGGTATCAGAACTACCCAGGTTCCCTGTGCATAGCTGCCCATCTCGTAAGGCCCGAAGAACAGGTCAACGCCTGCGGGGCTCACAGTGAACCTGTTCATGTTCTTCCTGGGCACATCCTGGACCTCGCCGCTTACAACCCAGTCCGCGCCGCGAGCCTTCAGATCCCGGATCACATAGTCGGAGATCGCTTTCTCCCACCCAGTTCCCGTCTTGAACACCTGGTCGATGGTGAAAGCAGCGGCGCCGTTCTTGCCGACTTTCAGGTTCATAGATGTGTGGAAGGTCATACCGTGCGCGCCGCCGGTGAAGTGGTACACCTCATTCATCATGCTAATCAGCGAAGCAGAATAGTAGCGCACGCTGACCTCGCTGAAATGCTCCCATGACCACCACGGAGCATCCGGCTCGAACCCAAAATCGTCACTTGCCGGATCCGCGGAGTCTCCCCATATACTCGCGGCCGCCGCTCACACCTCATTATCCACGACCGCCTGAACATCTTGGAGTCCGCGGTGCTTGGCTGCGCCGTTGAACACTGGGCGAGCGACATGGACCTTGATGAAGCCCATCCGCATCTCCTCGGTCGTCACGATCTCGGCCACTGCAGCCAGTTCGAATGCGGACGACTTGGTTCTGTCGGCACTGGTCCATTTGCCTTTCCACGTGGGATTGAGAGGGTTGAAGTCTCCGACCCACGATCCGGTCGCCTTGCCATCGCCTGTCCGCTCGGCGAGCTGCATGCGTCCGTCGGCGAACGTGCCCGCGAGCTCCAGTGGAGTGCCCATTGTCTCGTACCAGTAAAGCCCGGACACCTGCTCGCCTTCGATGTGCAATTCCATCTGAACCGCAAGCTTGCCTCCGATACTCCCGACGAGATGATACCCAACGGGCCCGAAGGCCAGCGCAGGCTGGGTTGGCGCCAATGCGAGCGCCAGCGCTAGACACACCGAAAACGACAGCAGCAGCACGGCTCTGCCTGACGGTCTGCTCAACACCAAAACCGCCTCCCAACGTTCGCACAATTCTGATATCCCTGCGATATCGAACATTTCCCCGGCCCCTACGTCCTTGCGATGTCCAACAGCTCCCCAGTCCCGATAGACTGGCGATGTCCGACATGTCCCCACTTTCCATGTCCCTGCGATGCCTGGTATCTCACAGAACCGGCGTACAACCCGCAGATCCTACGGGTCAAGCATAGCACATTGGAGCCACGGGTGGCCATCATGTATAGGCCGTGGGGTGCGTGTAAGGATTGTGGCTGTCAGGGTCGCAGATCCCCCGCATTCAGGCGTGTGGTCTCGCCAGGGCCACAGCCCAAGCAGCTGGAATCGCACCGGGTCCAGGAATAGACCCGCGGGTAGGTCCAGGAATAGACCCGCGGATAGGTCCAGGAATAGACCCAGGGATGAATCCGGAGATAGATCCGGGGG
>CAYZHL010000024.1:0-5153 GCA_964478095.1 uncultured Clostridia bacterium
CATCGAGGAGTACATAGCCCGCGATGGATATCAGGCTGTGGGCACTGCGCTCACCAGGCTCAGCCCAGATGATGTCATCGACACCATCAAGCGCTCAGGGTTGCGCGGGCGAGGGGGCGCAGCGTTTCCCACAGGCCTCAAGCTGGGCTTCACGGCAAGGGCTGAGGCAGACCAGAAGTACATAATCTGCAATGCCGACGAAGGCGAGCCGGGGACGTTTAAGGATCGCTTGATACTGGAAGGCGACCCTCACAAGGTGATCGAAGGCATGATCATCATGGGCTATGCCGTCGGCGCCACGCGGGGGTACATCTATATACGCGGCGAGTATTACGTGTCGATTGAGCGCGTTGAACGCGCCATCAACCAAGCGCGCTGGCTGGGCCTTTTGGGCTGCAATCTGTTTGGTTCGGGATTCGACTTCGACATTGAAGTCAAGAAGGGCGCCGGGGCATACGTATGCGGCGAAGAGACGGCGCTCATCGAGTCCATAGAGGGCAAGCGCGGCGAGCCGCGTCAGAAACCGCCGTATCCGGGCACTTCAGGACTGTGGGGCAAACCCACTGTCGTAAACAACGTGGAAACTATCGCCAACATTCCACCGATCATTCTGCATGGCGCGGACTGGTATCGGAGTCTCGGCACATCTACATCGCCGGGCACCAAGGTGTTTACCCTCACCGGCAACGTCAACAATAAGGGACTCATTGAAGTGCCGATGGGTATCACGCTGCGTGAGGTGATCTACGGAGTCGGCGGCGGGATACCGGGCGGTCGGTCGTTCAAGCTGGCGCAGACCGGCGGCACTGCCGGCGGATGCGTGGCTGAGGCGCATCTGGACATACCCATGGATTACGAGAGCATGCAGTCTGCTGGCTCAGCCCTGGGATCCGGCGCGCTCCTCATAATCGACGACAGCCACTGCATAGTGGATGTGGCATGTTCCCTGCTGCATTTCTTCGCGCATGAGTCGTGCGGGCAGTGCACTCCATGCAGGGAGGGCACAGCCAGGCTCGTACAAATCTTCAACAAACTGCGCGAGTTCCGCGCTTCTCAGGCGGATCTGGATCTTGCTATGGAACTGGCTCGTGTCATGCAGGGTTCGTCGCTGTGCGCTCTGGGCCAATCGGTAATAGTGCCGCTGGGCACGATCATGCAGCATTTCCAGGGCGAGATCCAGGCGCATCTGCACGGATGTTGCCCCACGGGGAAGTGCTCGCCCGCCGGCGCCACGAGCGCCAGTGCCAGCTGAGAGGAGGCTGACAGAGGATGAGTGACATCACGTTGACGATAGACGGGCGGACGGTGCACGCCGCGCCGGGAACGACCATTCTTGAGGCGGCCCGCAGCATCGGCATAAAGATTCCAACGCTGTGCTGGCATGAGGACCTCGGGGCTCCGTCAGCCTGCCGCGTATGTGTAGTGGAGATTGTCGGAGCGCGCATACTGCAGCCCGCCTGCTCCTATCCGGTGTCGCAGGGCATAACGGTGCGCACCAACTCCCCTGTTGTGAGAGAGGCCAGAAGGATGGCGGTGGAGCTGCTCTTGGCCCACCATCCCGACGACTGCCTGTCATGTGCTAGAAACCTCAGGTGCGAACTGCAGCAACTCGCGTCTGACTTAGGAATCAGGGAGATCAGGTTCGAGCGGATTGAGCGCGGCCTGCCTAAGGACGAGTCGTCTCCGTCCATAGTGCGTGACCCCGAAAAGTGCATCAACTGCCGGCGGTGCGTGGAGGCTTGTGAGAAGGTTCAGGGAGTTGCGGCGCTTTCCACGGTGAACCGTGGTTTCGACTCGATTGTAATGCCCGCCTATGAGGCCGGCCTGATGGACGTAGTGTGCGTAATGTGCGGCCAGTGTACTCTGGCATGCCCGACCGGCGCCATCACAGAGCGCGACGATACCGCGCGCGTATGGGCGGCACTCGCGGACCCGTCCAGGCATGTGGTGGTCCAGACCGCTCCGGCCATCCGCGCTTCGTTAGGCGAGGAGCTGGACTTGCCGGCCGGTTCAGTAGTCACCGGGAAGATGGTTGCCGCGCTCAGGAGGCTCGGTTTCGACCGTGTATTCGATACGGACTTTACGGCCGATCTGACCATAATGGAGGAAGGGCACGAACTCCTGCAGCGGCTGACGAGCGGCGGCACATTGCCCTTGCTCACATCATGCAGCCCCGGATGGATCAAGTTCATCGAGCACTTCTACCCCGAGCTTCTGCCGCATGTGTCCACGTGTAAGTCTCCACAGCAGATGTTCGGCGCTCTTGCCAAGACGTACTACGCCGAGAAGGCAGGCATCAACCCGAAGGACATGTTCGTGGTGTCCATCATGCCCTGCACGGCCAAGAAGTTCGAGGCCCAGCGCCCTGAGATGACCGCCAGCGGGAACCCTGACGTCGATGTGGCGCTAACCACGCGCGAGCTCGGGCGGATGCTGCGTGAGGCGGGGATCGACTTCGACAACTTGCCGGAAGAGGATTTCGACGCGCCTCTCGGCATATCCACCGGGGCCGGAGCGATATTCGGCGCCACGGGAGGCGTGATGGAAGCGGCCCTGCGTACAGTGTACGAGGTCGTTACAGGCAGGGAGCTGCCCTTGGAAAACCTCGAGTTCCACGATGTCAGGGGTCTCGAGGGAGTCAAGGAGACCTCGGTAACCCTGAATGGCAACACTGTGAACGTCGCGGTCGCGCACGGGCTGGCCAATGCTCGGAAGGTGCTGGATCGCATGCGGGCCGGCCAGGCGCCATGGCAGTTCGTGGAGATAATGTGCTGCCCGGGCGGGTGCGTCGGCGGCGGTGGGCAACCCATCGGCACCGTGATGAGCACCCGAGCCGAACGCGCCAGAGCACTGTATGACGTGGATCGAGGCATGGAATTGCGCTCGTCGCACAAGAATCCGGGCGTGGAGGCGCTTTACCAGGAATTCTTGGATCGGCCCCTGTCCAGGCGTTCACACGAATTGCTGCACACTCACTACACGCCGAGGCGGTAAGGCGGTAGGGCGGTAAGGCGGTAAGGCGGTAAGGCGGCGGGGCGACGGGGCAACAGGGCCCGCACTTGACAGAGAAACCAGGGCAGAGGGCGTCTCTCCCGCATGCCGGGAGTGCAGGCTTTCTGCCCTTTTCCAGGGCCGAATTGGCAGGCAGGTTCAACTAGCTGTTAAGCTGTAGAATTGTTGCACAAGTGTACTGCGTGTTATACAATATTACCGGCTTTGATTGGCTCGCGTCGAACTCTCAGCCGGGCGGCAGGCCAGCTGGAGGGTTCGATGCTGTACTGCCAAGTGGCTTGGAGAATGCGTGTGGTTAGCAGCTTAGGGGTTGTGTACAAAGGAGTGAGGTGCATGCCCAGAGGGTCGTTCCGAGGGGGTATCCATCCCCCGGAGAACAAGTCAAGCACTAGCGGGTCGCCGATAACGGCGGCGCGGCAGCCGTCCAAAGTGGTTGTACTACTCAACATGGGCACTAGCTGTGCTCTGTCGTCGATGGTAGCAAAGGGCGACTCTGTGCTGAAGGGCCAGAAGATCGCCGATCCTTCCGGAAGGATGGGTGTGCCGTCGCACTCGCCGGTTTCAGGCAAGGTGACGGCTATCGGCGCTGCGCGCACCGGCCTGGGCACGCTGGATCAGGCTATCACGATTGAGCCTGACGGCCAGGATACACTGGATCAGTCGTGCGTGCCCGTTGCGAACGTCGACAAGCTTTCGCAGGCGGAGGTAGTTGACATAATCCGCGAAGCGGGGATCGTGGGAATGGGAGGCGCGCAGTTTCCTACCCATGTCAAGCTGACTCTGCCTCCTAATGCGAAAGTCGACACTCTGCTCATCAACGGGGCTGAGTGCGAGCCGTATCTTACGGCCGACCACAGGCTGATGGTGGAGCGCCCGAAAGAAGTGGTACGCGGTACCGAGATCCTCATGAAGGCCATCGGTGTGAATCGAGCCGTAATCGGAGTCGAGGACAACAAACCTGATGCTGTCGACGCGTTACGCAGGGCTGTCTCCGATGCATCCGCCGGCGGGGCTATCGAGGTGACTGCTGTCAGGACTCATTACCCGCAGGGCTCTGAGAAGCACCTCATCAAGTCGGTGCTGGGCAGAGAAATCGCTCCCGGATGCCTCCCGTTCAGTGTGGGAGTCGTGGTCAACAACGTCGGCACGGCTGTTGCCGTGGCCGACAGGTTCGATCGCGGGCTTCCGCTGATCGAGAGAGTCGTGACTGTGACGGGATCGGGAGTCGCCAAACCGGCCAACATCATGATGAAGATAGGAACGCCCGCCATCGAACTGATAGAACAGTGCGGCGGATTTGCGGGCGATCCCGGTAAGATAATATTCGGCGGCCCGATGATGGGAGCGGCGGTTCCCGCAGCAGACGCACCGACTACCAAGGGTACCTCGGGCATTTTGGTACTTGATCGGGAGAAGTCGCGGTCGGTCGAGCCCATGCCGTGTATCAGGTGCGGGCGGTGCGTGGAAAGCTGCCCTATGCGCCTTGAGCCCGCGCTTCTGCATCAGTGGAGCGAGGCCGGGCTCTGGAGCGAAGCTGAAGCATATCACGCGCTCGACTGTATCGAGTGCGGGGTGTGCAGCTACGAGTGCCCGTCTCGGCGCAACCTGGTGCAGGCAATCAAGTATGCCAAGGCTGAGATCGGAGCCAGGCGCCGGGCTGCCAGGGAACGGGGGGACAAATGATGGCCGACTCGAAGTTGATTGTTACGCCAGCTCCGCACCTTAGGGGCAACATCGATACGCCGGGCCTCATGCGGGATGTAGTCATCGCGCTGCTGCCCGCCTGCGTGGCCGGGCTCTACTTCTTCGGGGTCCCTGCTCTGATCTCGCTTGTCTCGGGCGTGGTCGGGTGCGTGGGCGCGGAGTTTGTCTTTGAGAAGCTGTCGAAGAAGTCTGTTACTGTCGGCGACTGGAGCGCCGTAGTGACCGGCCTGCTCATCGCCATGGTGCTTCCTCCGCACGTGCCTGCATGGATAGTAGTGCTGTCGGGCGTGTTCGCCATAGGAATCGTGAAGCTTCTCTTCGGGGGGCTGGGCTACAACGTGTCCGGCGGCGGCAACTACTACTACGGCCTGATGGACGACGTGCAGGTCTACGCCACGGCACTACCCCCGGCGGACATTGCCTTCCTCTACGAGCAT
>CAYZHL010000024.1:5163-17988 GCA_964478095.1 uncultured Clostridia bacterium
ACGTGTTCAACCCAGCTCTGGCGGGGCGCGCGTTCGCGACGGCGGCATGGTCCGCTCTGGCCACCACCGGATACGTGTGGCCGGCTTCGATCGAGGGGGCGGCCTGGGCGCGGGGCATAGATGCGGTGACCAGCGCCACTCCGCTTACGATGCTGAAGATGGGCGAGATCGGCGGGACGTCGATGTCGAGGTTCTATATGCCCCTGTTTTTCGGTAATGTGGCGGGCTCGCTCGGCGAGACATCGGCGCTGGCTCTGCTGATAGGCGCGGTGTACTTGCTGTGGCGGACTCACATTTCTCTGCGGATTCCGATGTCGTACATCATCACGGTAGCGGTGGTGACAGCGCTCTACGGGCACGACCCGCTCTTCCATGTTCTGTCGGGCGGCCTGATCCTAGGGGCATTCTTCATGGCCACTGACTACGTGACATCACCGATCAACGCCAAGGGTCAGATCATCTTCGGGATTGGGTGTGGCATTCTGACCGCGCTGATCAGGCTGTTCGGCGGGTATCCTGAGGGCGTGGCCTATTCCATACTGATTATGAACGCGGCTGTGCCCATGATCGACAGGTTCGCGCGCCCGAAGCGTTTCGGGGAGGTGAAGGCTCGTGCGTGACACGGTCAGGCTGGGACTGATACTCATGTTGATCTGTGCTGTGTCGGCCGGTTCGCTATCGTATGTGTACGGCGTGACCAGCAAGATAATAGACGAACGTAAAGCTTTGGAGGTTGCTCGCGCCATGGCTGTCGTGCTTCCGTCTGCTCAGGACTTCGAGAAGCTTACCGCAGACGAACTCGCTGATGTCAAGGCAGGCGGCAGATTCTCCGGAATCGAGGAAGCCTACCGTGGATCGGCCGACGGCCAAGTCCGCGGCGTCGTGGCCAAGGTCCTCGCCTCTGGCTACGGCGGCAAGATCGCCCTGCTCGTGGGCGTGAACTCCGACCTTACGGTGGAGGGGCTTCAGGTGCTTTCACATAGCGAAACGCCGGGCCTGGGCGCTGAGATCACAAAACCTGCGTTCCAGTCGCAGTTTGCGGGCAAGGGTTCTTCGGGGCCCTTGGCAGTCAACAAAGACGGCGGGGAGATAGTGGCGATATCCAGTGCCACGATATCATCCAGGGCAGTAGTCGCAGGCGTCAACACCGTTCGGGACCTGGCTGCGACTCTGGTCGTCGCTGGAGGTGCTGGTAGATGAGTAGTCCGCTGCAGGCGTTCACAAACGGCATCTATAAGGAGAACCCAACGTTCAGGCTGCTGCTCGGCATGTGCCCTACGATGGCGGCGTCCATAGCAGTATCCAACGGTATCGGCATGGGCCTGGCCGCGACGTTCGTTCTCATCGGCTCCAACCTGATCATCTCGCTGCTACGATCGGTGATCCCGTCGGAGATACGAATACCATGTTACGTCGTGGTCATAGCGACGTTCGTCACCATAGTGGACCTGGTGATGAACGCCTTTCTGCCCGAGTTGCACGCGGTTTTGGGAGTGTTCGTGCCGTTGATCGTGGTCAACTGCATCATACTCGCCCGGGCAGAGGCGTTTGCCTCGAAGAATCGGCCCGTCGCATCGATCATGGACGGCCTGGGGATGGGGCTTGGGTTCACCCTGGCTCTGACTGTGTTGTCTGCGATAAGGGAACCTCTGGCCACCGGGGTCATCATGGCTGCGCCTGACCTAGGTTTCAACGGCATCAGGCTCTTCCCGGGACGATACGCCATGGCAATCGTGAACCAGCCGGTTGGCGGGTTTATCACGCTGGGCTTGGCTATTGGGGCGGTCAACCTGATTACTGCGAAGAAGAAGAACAAGTCCTCAGTCGGCGCGCAGGGGGGTGCTGGTAAGTGAAGCAACTGCTGGTCATCATGTTCAGCCAGGCCCTGATCAACAACTATATGCTTTCGAGAATACTGGGAACATGCCCGTTCATAGGAGTGTCTCAGCAGTTCGAGACGGCCACGGGCATGAGCCTGGCAGTCGTGTTTGTCATGACGATGGCGTCTGTGATTACCTGGCTCGTCCAGCACTTCATACTGAACCCGCTGGGCATGGCCTATCTGCAGACAGTCTCGTTCATATTGGTTATTGCGGCCCTGGTTCAGCTTATAGAGATGGTGATCAAGAAGAACAGCCCTGGGCTTTACAGAGCGCTCGGGATATACCTTCCCCTCATCACCACCAACTGCGCGGTGTTGGGCGTGGCGATCATCAACATATCGTCCAACTACAATCTGGTTGAATCTGCCGTGAGCGGCGCCGCCGGCGGGCTGGGCTGGGGGCTGGCCATCATGCTCTTTGCGGCCATCCGGGAAAGACAGCGCTTGGCGCCCGTATCACAGGCCATGCAGGGATTCCCGATTGCCTTGGTCACCACGGGGTTGCTGGCCATGGCGTTTCTCGGGTTCTCGGGATTCGACGTGGCCAGGTTCATAGGGCTCTAGCCGGGCCCTCTGCGTTTGGCGGGTCGGCGCTTGTTTCGTGAATGGTAGGGTAGACGGGGGTGTAATACATGAACAGCCTTAACGCTCTCATCAGCATGGGGGCATTGGGCCTGATATTCGGGCTGTCACTTGGAGTCGCCGCCAAGAAGTTCGTGATCGAGAAGGACCCACGGGTGGACGAGATAATCTCAGTGCTGCCCGGGGCGAACTGCGGCGGCTGTGGCTTTCCGGGTTGCGCCGGCCTCGCCGACGCGGTTGTCGCAGGCAATGCTCCGGTGGATGCATGCCCTGTGGGCAAGGCGCCCGTGGCGGCCAAGGTGGCGGAGATCATGGGCGTGAAGCTGGACTCGTCGGCGGAGCCCAAGTACGCGCGGGTGATGTGTCTGGGCGACCGCACGCATGCCGTCGAGCTATTCGAGTACCACGGTATCCGTGATTGCCGGGCGGCTCAGCTTGTGGGCGGAGGATCCAAAGCGTGCACATACGGATGCCTCGGTTTGGGCTCATGCGTAGCGGCTTGCCCATTCGGCGCGATGAGCATGGGCGATGACGGCCTGCCCAAAGTGGATGATGATCTATGCACGGGCTGCGGCAAGTGCGTTGCGGCTTGCCCTCGCGGCATCATTGGGTTGCGCGCCAAGAAGGACTCGGTGAACGTGATGTGCCAGTCGCACGCGCGCGGCCCCGAGGTGAAGAAGGTCTGCTCGGTCGGCTGCATTGGGTGCGGCATGTGCGCCAAGAACTGCCCCGAGAAGGCCATCGCCATGGTCGACAATCTGGCTGTGATAGATAACTCCAAGTGCACGCGGTGCGGCATATGCGTGGAGAAGTGCCCATCCAAGTGCATAATAGACTACGCAAACGATGAACCGGCTCTGCCTGCAGGCGAGAGATGCGCAGGCTAGATGTGCTCCTTGTAAACGCGGATTTCAAATGGTAGACTGAAATAGGGGTTGAACCGGGATTTGCGGCCCCGAGGGCGGTGCCTCTTGGCATCGCTCTTGTCGAGTTTGGAGGCGGTTTCGAGCGTGCGGACCTTGACTTGCCCGCCCGGCGCGGGCCCGGTTCCCGATATGGGGCGTGCGCCCAGGATTGTGCTGGCGTCGGCTTCTCCGAGGCGCTCACAGCTGATGCAGGAGATTGGCCTCAAGTTCGACGTAATCCCAAGTGAAGTTGTGGAAGGCGACATCCGGGCCGCTCGCCCCGAAGAGCTGGTGATGCTTCTCGCGCACGCCAAGGCGGTCGATGTGGCCAAGCGGCTGGAATGCGGGATTGTAATCGGCGCCGATACCATAGTGGTTGCCGGCGGTCAGGTTCTGGGCAAACCTGTCGATCCGGATGACGCCGTGAAGATGCTGAGGCTTCTATCCGGCAGGGAGCATCAGGTATACTCAGGAGTGGCAGTGATCGACGCTGCAAACGGGCGCTCACTCACTGATTACGAGGTGACGGCGGTCAAGTTCAGGCAGCTTTCCGAGGCCGCCCTTCAAAGGTACGTGGCCACAGGCGAGCCCATGGATAAGGCCGGCGCCTATGCCATCCAGGGGCTGGGCAGCCTGCTCGTCACGGGGATTTGTGGCGACTACAACTGCGTGGTGGGGCTGCCCCTCGGCAAACTCGCCGTAATGTTGTCGGAGTTCGGAGTGCATACGCTGTAGGCCGTAAGCGTCTTGTCGGTTCCTGCCCAACATGGTCGGCCGACCCGCGGCCGCGCTTGCAATAAGCCGCAGGCGAGGTGTGACCATGAGTAACGGCAAACGCGGCATTCGCGAGATGCCGCCTGAGGAACGCCCCACGGAGCGATTCCTGGAGTTCGGGCCGGAGGCCATTTCCACCGCAGAGCTGCTGGCCATCATCATCAGGTGCGGCCGGCGCGGCGAAAGCGCTGTTGATGTCGCATCGCGTGTGCTGTCCTACTTCGGCAGCGCGCGCAGGTTGGCTACGGCCAGCGTGGCAGAGCTTTCGGATATCCCGGGGATTGGGTCAGTGAGGTCTGTACAGATACAGGCAGCCATCGAGCTGGGGCGAAGAGTACTACTGTCTGAGAGTGAGCTGAGGCCGGCGGCGGCCAACCCACATGATGTGGCTGACCTTCTGATGCCGGGCATGCGCTATCTGGAGAAGGAAGAGTTCCGGGCCGTCTTCCTGGACACCCGGAATAGGGTGATAGACACGGCGACGATATCGGTGGGCACGCTCAACTCGTCCATCGTGCATCCTCGCGAGGTGTTCCGGGCGGCGATAAAGGCGGGCAGCGCGGGTCTGATCCTTGTTCATAACCACCCGAGCGGCGATCCCAGCCCCAGCCCCGAGGATCTGTCTATCACTAAGCGCCTGGTAGGGGCGGGATCGATGCTTGGGATAGAAGTGCTTGACCACATAATCATTGGCGACAATGTATATGTGAGCCTGCGCGAAAAGGGCTTGCTCGGTTCGTCGCAGCAACAAGAATGCTGAGACTGCAATGACACTGCAGTTACAAATCCTGTTTCAGAAGGGAGCCATCCGTCATGGCCTTTGCTTCTCTCTTCAGCGGCTGGTCGAGGGATATGGGCATCGATCTGGGCACCGCTAATACGCTTGTCTTCGTAAGGGGCAAGGGGATAGTGCTTCAGGAACCCTCGGTCATAGCCATCGATCACGATAGCCAGGAGATCCTGGCCGTCGGATACGACGCCAAGAAGATGGTGGGCAGAACCCCTGCGAGTATCGTTGCGGTGCGTCCGCTCAGGGACGGAGTCATCGCCGACCTTGATGTCACAGTCACGATGCTCAGGCATTTCATTGACAAGGCCTCTCGGCGCCACGGGGTGTTCAAGCCCAGGGTCGTCATAGGCGTGCCTTCAGGCGTTACCCAGGTTGAGCGCCGTGTGATCCACGATTCGGCCATGCAGGCGGGCGCCAAGGAAGCTTGCCTGGTCGAGGAGCCCATGGCCGCAGCCATCGGTGCGGGGCTTCCTGTTGAAGACCCTACAGGCAACATGGTCGTGGACATAGGCGGGGGAACTACTGAGGTGGCCGTGATCTCGCTCGGGGGGATAGTGGCATCCAAATCCATCACCACCGCAGGCGACAAGATGGATGAGGCCATTGTGAACTACATGAAGCGCAACTACAACCTGATGATAGGCGAACGAACCGCTGAAGAGATAAAGAAGACAGTGGGTTCGGCATGTCCGCTGCCGCAGGAGGAGACGATGGAGGCTCGCGGGCGCGATATCGTCAACGGGCTGCCCAAGACTGTCACTATATCCAGCTCCGAGATACAGCAGGCACTTTCGGACACAGTGGCCGAGATAGTCAATGCTGTTCGCAGTACGCTGGAGAAGACGCCGCCCGAACTGTCGGCGGACGTCATAGACAAGGGAATAGCCATGACAGGCGGCGGGTCCATGCTGAGAGGCCTCGACAGGCTGCTCTCTGATGCTACCGGGATGCCGGCGTACCTGACGGAGGATCCTCTCACCTGCGTGGTGAGGGGGGCGGGCATTGTGGTGGAGCATCTCGACACTTACCGGCGGGTGCTTGTGTCGTCAGGCAGGCTCAAGTAGGGTGCTGTGCCCGGGAGGGGCGCTCCTGTGAACAAGCTACTATCGAGGAGGAGGGCCATCGTCACCTGCGTGAGTGTGATCCTCCTAGTTACACTCATATACTCCACGGCCCGCGACCGCGAAAGGTTGTCGGCGGCCGAGCACGTGCTGCGCGAGGTGTTTGCGCCCGTTGCCCGCGGCGCCAACTACGTGAGCAGGACCGTGTCGTCATGGGTTTCGTTCGTGGCCTCAATCGGCCGGATGAAGCGGGAGAATGAGGCTCTGAGCGCCGAGGCTGACCGTCTCCGCTCCGAGGTGGAGCAGCTTTCTGAAGCGGCCAGGGAAAACGCCAGGCTGAGCGGCCTGCTCGAGCTGAAATCGTCGCTAGAAGGGCGTACGGCGGCGGCCCGCGTCGTCTATCGGGATCCGGCCAGCTGGCTGGAATCGGCTGTGATCGACAAAGGATCCAGTCAAGGAATAGGCCCGGGCATGGCGGTCGTGGGCCCCAGGGGCGTGATCGGGCGCACTACGTCCGTGACTCGACACACAGCCACGGTGTTGTTTGCGATCGACCCGCGCAGCGCGATCGGGGGGATCAACTCCAGATCGCGCGATCTGGTAATCGCCGAAGGAATCGGCGACGGATCAGGGCTCCTTCGGGTGCGTCCAATAGGCGCCGAATGCGATATTGTAGAGGGCGATGTCATTGTCACATCGGGCATGGGGGGCGTCTACCCGAAAGGGCATGTTGTCGCGGACGTGATCCGCGTCGAGCAGGACAAATACGGGGTATCGACCACGGCTCTGGCCAGGCCGCGTGTGGACTTCCAGCGTCTTGAGGAAGTGCTGGTGCTTATCGACCCTGCCCGGGGGGCGGCACGATGAAGCGCGCTCGGGTTATCGTCGCGCTGTTTGTGTCGGTGCTATTGCAGACTGCCGTCATCCCAGCGCTTCTGCCGGGTATCGTCGTTCCCGATCTCGTCTTCTGCCTATCGGCTGCCGTGGCTATAGCAGCCGGCGGCGGCCCGGGCGTGGCTCTCGCCGCCGCAGGCGGGCTGATCAAGGATGGGCTGACAGGGGCCTTTGTCGGCGCTAACGCCGGGGCGGATATGGCGGCGGTTGCCATGATAGGGATTGTCGAACCCCAGCTGTTCAAGGAGAGTCTGCTCACTCCGGCCGTGGTGATAGCCGTGGCCACGTGGGTTCGCGAGGCTGTGTACATGTTCTCCATAGGATCGTTTGGCGCCCGAGTGGATGTGCAGAGAGCGATATACGTGGTGGCGCCGTGGCTGACCGCGCTCAACTGCTGCGCGGGCGTATTTGTTTACAGGTGGATTTATCTTCTTCCGCGGGAGCGACAGCGCACTCTTATCCAGGCGGAACCGGCCAACATGCAGGTGCGGTCCCGCTTCCCCGGGCGGAGCTGATAGCCATGAACATGAACATCATGGACATGATGGACCGCACCCAGAAGGGCTTCGAGCGCCGGTTGCGGACATTCCAGGTCGTGGCCCTGGCCCTGCTGGTCGTACTCGCGGCAAGGCTGTGGCAGTTGCAGGTGATGCGCGGCGACTACTTCAAGAGCCGTTCAACGGCTAACAGGATCGCAGTAGTGCCTATCTCCGCTCCGCGCGGCCTCATGGTCGATAGGAATGGCGAGGTGCTCGCAACGAGCAGGATGGCATATACGATCTCTGCGATGCCGCAGGAGTTCCGCGATAGAGAGGGCGAGGTAGAGCTGCTCTCGCAGCTACTCGGCATGACTCGCGAGGAGATAGAGGCCAAGATTGCAGGTCAGACCGAGGGCAAGTACGGCATTCCGTATCAGCCTGCTCGCCTTTTGGAGGACGCGGCTCCCGACATCGTCATTAAGGTCTCCGAGCATCGAGTGGACTTGCCCGGAGTGATTATCGAAGAAGAACCGTACAGGAGCTACCCTCACGGGACGCTTGCCGGCACGATCATGGGATATGTGGGCCAGATAAGCCAGGACGAGCTGAAGCAGTTCGGCGCCCGCGGCTACCGCGGGCGCGACCGCATAGGCAGGACCGGGCTAGAGCGCGAATTCGAGGAGTACCTGCGCGGCCAAGATGGTGTCACTCAGATCGAGGTAGACTCGCTGTCGCGCCCGAGGGGTACGGTGGGCTACACTGAACCTCAGGGCGGCGCTACGCTGGTTCTCACGATCGATGCCCGCGTGCAGCAGGCCGCCGAGGAGGCGCTTCGCTCGCAGCTTGCATCACTTGCCTCCGGGAAGTACAAGAACGCTCGCGCCGGGGCGGCAGTGGCCATCGACCCACGCACCGGTGAGATCCTGGCGCTCGCCTCAGAGCCGGGATACGATCCGGGCTGGTTCGTGCCGAAGATCTCCGAGGAGAACTGGCGCCGTGTGAGCACGGGGGTGTCGGCCCTGTTCAACAGGGCAGTCTCAGGCGCCTATCCGCCCGGCTCCACGTTCAAGCCATTTACGGCCATGGCGGCGCTGGAATCCGGGCAGGTAAGCCTTGAGGAGAGATTCCTGTGCACGCCGTCAGTGTCGTCACGCTATTTCGGCAAGAAGTGCTCGGTTTGGTCCAACGGGCGTACACACGGCAGCCAAAACCTGTTTCAGGGCATGACCAACTCGTGCAATATCGTCTTCTATGAACTGGGCAGAAGGCTCACGGCCGACCAGATGGCCGAGATGGCCAAGGCTTTTGGACTGTCGTACCCGACCGGCCTGCGCTATACCCCTCCCGAGGCAACCGGGGCCGTTCCCGACTCGGCGACGCGGGAGTTCATGCCGGGCGAGCGCCTGAGCTACGCCATAGGCCAGCAAGTGACCGTGACTCCGCTGCAGATGGCGGCGGCGTACGGCGGAATTGCGATGCGAGGGACAATCTACACCCCCCATCTGGTGCGCCAAGTTGTGACGCCGGAGGGGACGGTTCGGGCTGACTCACGGCCGGATATAGCGCGCGCGGCCAAGCTGTCCAAGAAGACGTGGGATTTCCTCCATGCAAGCCTCGCGGAGGTGACCCGCACAGGCACTGCGGCCTGGGCTTTCAGGGGGTTTCCAATTCCCGCGGCAGGCAAGACCGGGACTGCGCAGTCGCCCCCGGGCGATCCGCATGGGTGGTTCGCCGGTTGGGCGCCTGCTTCCGATCCGGAGATCGTTGTGGCAGTGCTCATAGAACAGGGCGGCGGAGGCGGGACGGCCGCGGCGCCGGTGGCCAGGGCGATAATGGAGGCGTACTTCGGCTCGAAGCTCGCCAAATCGGCGCAGAGCGGCGCGCAGGCGCCCGACGAGGATTCGTTTCCTCTGGATTGAGCTGTGAGCTCGGTCACAGAGAGGAAATAGGTGGACGAAGGCGAATATTCTATAGATAGGCTCATTCGGCGGTGGTGCGGTTGAAATCACAGGAAGTAATCTTCATTGGAACGCGCAGCGGTCTTCGCCTGATTCTCGATGCCGAGGATAACATCGAGAATCTCAAACGTGCCCTGGAGCGAAGGCTTCATGAGGCGGGCGGGTTTTACTCCGGAGCCCGAGTGAGTGTGGAGACGCGGGGCGCGGTGGTCCCTCCAGAGTGGATCGAGGAGGTCAGGTCGGTGCTGGAAGATCATGGGCTGTTGATGGAGGAGCGGAGCCGAGACGCGGCGACCCCGGGCGACGAGGCCCCTGATCCAGAGGCGAACGGATCTGAGAGAGGCGGGGCAGGCCAGGCGCAGTCTTTGCCCGGGGCCGACACCGTGATGATCCGGCGGTCGCTGCGATCGGGCCAGTCGGTGTCATTTGACGGAAACATTGTAATCATGGGAGACGTCAATCCCGGTTCGGAGGTGTGCGCCACCGGCGACATACTCGTGTTTGGCTCTCTGCGCGGTGTGGCCTACGCCGGCGCCAATGGCAGGCAGGATGCCAGGGTAGTGGCCCTGCGGCTCATGCCCACTCAGCTCAGGATAGCCGACCGAATCGCGAGGTCGCCCGATGGCGAGGTGCAGGCGCCCCTTAGCCCTGAAGCAGCGTTCCTCCGGGATGGAGCCATAGTCATTGAGCCCTGGACAACTCACTAGGGGACGGTGTTTGGCGTATGAGCGGAACCGTAATTGTAGTGACCTCCGGCAAAGGCGGAGTGGGAAAGACGACTGCGACTGCCAGTATCGGGGCAGCGCTCGCAATGATGGGACCCAGTGTTGCGCTGATCGACGCGGACATCGGCCTCCGCAACCTGGACCTGGTGCTCGGCCTGGAAGGCAGGATATTTCACAACCTGGTCGATGTTGTGGACGGCGCAGTGGATGCGCACAAGGCCCTGATACGTCACAAGGACATTAAGAACCTCTCGCTGTTGCCGGCGGCCCAGTCCAGGGACAAGACGGCAGTGACTCCCGAGAGCATGAAAGCGGTTGCCGATGAACTCAAGAGCACATTCGATTTCGTCATTATCGACTGCCCTGCAGGCATAGAGCAGGGGTTCAAGAACGCAGTGGCCGGGGCGGAAAAGGCTGTAGTGGTGACTACGCCGGAGATGTCGGCCGTGAGGGATGCCGACCGCATCATCGGCATGCTGGAGCATGAGGGCATCGCTGATCCGTGGCTGATCATCAACAGGATCAGGTTCGACATGGTGAAGAAACACGACATGCTCGACGTCAACGATGTGCTCGAGCATCTCAAAATCAAGCTTCTGGGCGTGATACCCGATGACGAGGCGATAATCGTGGCCACCAACAAGGGCGTCCCCGTGGTTGTCGATGAGAAGTCGAAGGCGGGACGCGCCTTCCGCGACGTGGCCGCGCGCATCATGGGAGAAGACGTGCCCATGGCTGCCGCGGCTGAGGAAGAGGACTGGTTCACCAGAATCATCAGATGGTTTGCAAGGGCGAGGGGGTAGGGGCCATGATGGACTTTCTGCAGCGGCTTTTCGGTAGGCTAGAGGGACCGTCCAGCCGGGACACTGCGAAGAACAGACTGAGGCTGGTCCTGGTCCAGGACCGCGCTACGCTGTCGCCCGGCCTGATGGAACAGCTCAAGACGGACCTGATCGAAGTGATAACCAGGTATCTGGACATTGACGAGTCCAACATGCGTGTGGAGTTCGACAACTCCGACGCGTCAGTAGCCATAGTGGCTAGTATTCCAGTGAGGGAGGTCAAGCGAAGTTCGAAAGCGGGCGCGAGGTAGGAGCGCCCAGGCGACTATCCGGCACACGGCAGGAGGCTAGCGCATGCTCATCGAGAGAAGGCTCCTCAAGAACCTTGATTTCGCGCTACTTGGAGCCGTTGTTCTCGCAATCGGGTTCGGATGTGCGATGATATACAGCGCTACCAGGTGGAATGTGCGCATCACGGCTGGTGATCCTTTCCTGTACGTCAAGAAGCAGGTGATCGCGGCGGCTATGGGCGCAGTTGCCTCGGTAGTGGTGTTGGCCATCGACTATCGTTATCTGGCTCGCTTCGCAGACGTCATATACGTTGGAGGTCTCGCATTGCTGGCCAGCGTGTTTGCGCTGGGCACGCAGACCAAAGGGGCCATGAGTTGGATCAGGATAGGCCCAGTCAGGATACAGCCTTCGGAGTATGCGAAGATCGCAGTGGTTATCGGCCTCGCTGCCTACTTGGTGCAGCAGGATGACCTGTCGACTCCGCGCAGCCTCATAGTCCCCGCTATACTGGTGCTTCTGCCTATGGGGCTCGTGATCGCCGAGAATGACCTTGGTTCCGCATTGGTGCTCGCGCCTGTGTTTTTTGCGATGGTGTACGCAGCAGGCGCCGATCCGAAACTGCTGGGGCTCATCATTGGAGTGGGCCTGTTCGTGATCGTACCCTTCTCGTACTTTTTCCTTCTCAAAGAGCATCAGCGAATGCGGATACTGGTCTTCTTCAACCCAGGCCTAGATCCGCGCGGGTTCGGATGGAACGTCACTCAGTCAGTGATCGCCATCGGCTCGGGCGGTTTCACAGGCAAGGGCTTCGGTCAGAGCACACAGGCTCGTCTCAACTTCCTGCCAGAGCACCATACCGACTTCATCTTCTCGGTGATCGCCGAAGAACTGGGTTTTTTGGGGGCCGTCGCAGCCCTGGCGCTGCTGTTTTTCACAGTGCGCCGGTGTTACGGTGTAGCCCAGTCCGCCCGCGACAGATTCGGCAGCCTGGTGGCCGTGGGCATCGCGACTATCATGCTTGTCCACATATTCGTGAATGTGGGCATGACCATGAACGTGTCGCCGTGCACCGGCATCCCGTTGCCTTTCTTCAGCGCTGGCGGGAGCTCTCTAATAGCGACCATGTTGGGAGTCGCGCTTCTGCAGAGTATTCACATGAGGAGAAAGAAGATCGTCTTCTAGACGCCGGGGCGTGCCACTATAATCTCATAGGAATCCTGGAGCTTCGGGCTGAGCCCGGGGGGGAGATGTCCATGGGGCGAATGCGAGTAGAGATCGCCATCGACCCGCTTGTGGCGGTATTCGCCGTTCTGTACGCCCTCGCCGGCAGCCTGTGGCAATGGGCGGTAGTGTCTGCCTCGCTGTTGGTGCACGAGATCTCCCATGCTGTGGTCGCAGCGGGTTTCGGGCTGACCGTTTCGGAACTCAGGATCACTCCTGTAGGGGCGTCCGTCAGCGTCGACGATGCAATCGAGCTGAGGGCAGAGGCGGAGGCAGCGGTGGCCATGGCGGGCCCCATGACTTCGCTGGTTCTGGCAGGCGCAGGCTACATTCTTCTCGCATACGGTAAACCTGATATTGGCGGCGCCGAGTTCTTCGTCGGCGCCAACATCGTGCTTGCATTGCTCAATCTGCTGCCGGTGTTTCCCCTGGACGGCGGGAGGGTGGCGAGAGCCCTTCTGGCGGAACGGATGGGGATATC
>CAYZHL010000025.1:0-3820 GCA_964478095.1 uncultured Clostridia bacterium
GCGCCATGTCCACCAGGACTTCCTGTAGGCGCGTCCACTGGCTCTGTATGGATGCGCGGATTCTGGCTTGATTGTCCACCGCCGCGCCCGACTCCCAGTAAGCCCACAGCCGGTCAAGCGCTCTGGGCCCCCGGTGAAACAGCTCGAATACGGTCTCGTCGAATCGCGATCCGTCAAGCCGACCCAGGTCGTCGATAAGATCCTGAACAGTGCGCACAGACCGACCTTCTCTCTTTACCGAAGCCACTCGAGCCATGAAGGCGTCCACTTGATGAGCCCCATGGACCGTCCGGTGTAGTAGAGCACAAGCGCCACTGCGGCCACTATCAGCACTACCAAAACGCTCTTCCCCAGCGCATGCAGGCGACGCTGCTTCCTCTCCTCGCGGGTGCGCTCCATCCTCCCAATCCGCTCCTGCTCCAGCTGACGCAGTGCTGCCGAATCGCGCGCTCGCCGTAGTTCGTTGTACTGCGCGATCACCTGCGCGCCGTCGAGGCCGAGGCAGTCGGCGTAAGTGCGTATGAAACCCTTGAGGTACACCTCCCCCGGTATGACGGCGAACTCGCCGTCTTCGATGGCCTCAAGGTACTTAGTGCGAACCTTGGTGATCTCGCTTGCCTGCTGCAGTGTCATGCCGCAAGATTCGCGCGCTTCCCTCAGAAGCTCGCCGATCTCCTTCAAAGCCGGCACCTCCCGCGTGTTTGTCATCCGCGACGCCCAAGCGCTTCCTCGAGTTCCGCCTCGTCCATTAGCACCTTTCGGGGTTTGCTGCCCTCATATGGGCCAATGATGCCCAGCACTTCCATGGTATCGATCAACCGCGCCGCCCGCGCGTAGCCTACCCTGAACCTTCGTTGTACCTTGGATATGGACGCCTCGCCGGTCTGAACCACCAGCGTGGCCGCTTCTGCGAACAGCTCGTCATCCTCGGCTATCCCTTCTCCGGTCTTCGAGGAGGACTCCACGTTCTCGGCTTCGTACAGCGGTTCACCTCCGCGCCGCACGAACTCTACCAGCGCCGCCACCTCTTCATCGGAGATGTAGGCGCCCTGCACCCTGATGGGCTTCGGCAACCCCACCGGGTGGAACAGCATATCGCCCTTGCCAAGTAGGCGCTCGGCCCCGGCGGTGTCGAGTATGATGCGCGAGTCCACTTGGCTCGAAACCGCAAAAGCTATCCTGGACGGGATGTTGGCCTTGATTATCCCGGTCAGGATGTCCACCGACGGCCTCTGGGTGGCTATGAGCAGGTGTATGCCCGCAGCCCGAGCCATGAAAGCGAGCCTCGCGATGGCATCCTCCACTTCCCGCTGCGCCACCATCATCAAGTCGGCCAGCTCGTCCACGATCACTACGATATAGGAAAGCGGCCGAAGTCGCTCAGCATCTACCTGGGCCTGGGCCTGGCTCTGGGCCTGAACCTGGGCTTCAGGCTCCGTGTCTTGATCAGGCATGAACTGCTCCAAGGCGCCCGACTTGACCATATCGTTGTACTGAGCGATGTTCCTGGCCCCCGCGATCTGGAAGAGACGGTATCTGTTCTCCATCTCCTCAACAACCCATCGCAGGTAGCCAGACGCCTTCTTGGGATCTGTGATCACCGGGGCGAGGAGGTGAGGAATCCCATCGTACACCGAGAGTTCCACACGTTTGGGGTCTATCATTAGGAACCTGACTTCGTCAGGCGTAGCCTTGAATAGAAGGCTGCAGATTATCGAGTTCAAACAGACGCTCTTGCCCGAGCCTGTGGCGCCGGCGACCAGCAGGTGGAGCATATCCGTCATGTCCGCCACTATTGGAGCGCCGGCGATGTCCTTGCCCAGCGCCATGGTAAGACGAGACTCCGCCCCGCGGAATTCGTCGGAGTCGAGAACCTCGCGCAAGTAGACTATGGATTTTTCGCGACTGGGCACCTCTATTCCCACAGCGGACTTGCCGGGTATGGGCGCCTCGATGCGCACGCCGGCAGAGGCGAAAGCCAGAGCCAGGTCGTCGGCGAGGTTTACGATTTTGGACACTTTGACCCCCACACCCGGCTGCACCTCGAACCTGGTCACCATGGGCCCTTGGCTGACACCGACTACCGTTGCGTCGACGCCGAAACTGGCAAGCGTCTCCTCCAGCATCCGACCGAGCGCAGTGGGATCCTCCGATTCCTTCCGCGCCGCCCTGCGACGCGTCGGGGCTTTGAGAATCGACAGCGGAGGGACAATCCCGGCGGTGCTGTCGTCAATCAGCTTCAGCTGCTTGAGCGGCGCACCAGGCGTCTCGGCCACCGGCGCAGAGGGCGCCGCGGCCCGTTCAGCCAGCCCGCCCACGGCGGACAGAGCGGGTGCGGAATGCGCATCAGTCGGAGTCAGCGCGCGAGGCGCCGTCGTCGCAGCAGGTGCAGAAGGTACAGAAGGCGCGGCAGGCCCGGCAGGTGCGACCGGTTCAACAAGTGCGGTCGGTGCGGCAGGAGCAGCAGATGGCGCGGAGCGCTGTCGACGCCGGGGCCGCGGCGATACATCATCGCGCCCAGGGTCCGCCGTCCCCGCCCCACGCGCAGCATCGCACAGTGGCGGGTTGTCTTCGAATAGGTTGAGTACGATGGCGTCGAACCCGGCCCTCACCAACCTGATAACAAGCCATACAGCCGACCAAGCGGTCCGGGCAACCCATGTCGCGGCGCTGGCCACCGACACATTAGTAGCCACGGCAAGGCCCCCTGCGCCCATGGCGCACAGCACGACTACGGTCCCTGCATAGCCGAAAAGACGCATGAAAACCCAGGCCCCGGCTGCGCCCACAGCTCCCCCGCCCAGACTGCCCGAGTTCGCCAAGTAATCGGAAAACGGCAGCGCAAGAGGAGCGCCGTCCGCCACGGCCAGCTCAAAAGCGACCACAGCCGCAGAAGACGCAACGACCAAACCGACCAGGCGCACCATCACCGCATAGCCAGTACGGCGCCAGAGCATCAGTATTCCGGTGAGCGCCGCAATCAAGGGAACGACATACGCGCCGCTCCCCAAAGCGCTCAGCAGGGCGGCAGCGAGCGCGCCTCCTACATACCCCGCCGGGCCTCGAACAAGCGATACGAGGCCCACTCCCGCGGCGGCCAACAGTGCTATGCCGCCGATTTCGATGCCCAGATTCCCCTCGAGCGCCTGCTGCTCGCGGCCTGGTTTGGCCCTGGTTTTCCGCCCCTTAGCCCCGCCGGCGGCCCGGGCCGGCCGGCGGGCTCGCCGTGCTGTCACTCACGCTCACCACCCAGGACCTCAATTCTACTCTCAGGGCCACAATCCTCTAGTCTCCCACAGGATGACCGCAAGGCCTACCGCCCAGAGGTAGTATGAGAACTTCCTGAGCTTACCATGTTGTACGATGCTCCGCAGGACCAGCATGGCGGCTATGCCTGACACAAAAGAAGCGACCGCGCCCACCGCCAATGACGGCAGGTGCAGGGATGCAAGCGCGTCCGGGTTAGAGATGGGCCAGAGCGCCACAGCGCCCAGAATCACGGGAAGAGACGCGATGAATGAGTAAGCGGCGGCGAACGTCCTGTCAAAGCCGAGCCCGAGCGCTCCGGAGATGGTCATCCCCGAGCGGGACACGCCCGGAAACACCGCAATCGCCTGCGCAGCGCCGACCCCCAGGGCATGGCCGTACGTGATTGTGCGCGAAGTAACGCGTCGCCGGGCTGAGCGGCCCGGAATCGATGCCGCGCGACCGCCCGTCACCCATAGCACGGCCCCCGATATCATGAGACCGATGGCAACAAACATGGGAGAACTGAATGCGGCCTCCACTGCGTCGCTTGCAGCCAGGCCCACGATGGCCG
>CAYZHL010000025.1:3878-5006 GCA_964478095.1 uncultured Clostridia bacterium
AGCGCCATCCGGGCGCTGCCGTCCCGATAGGATATTCCCCTGAAGAGACCGACAATTATGCCCCATACGTCGCGGCCGTAGAGCGCCAGAACCGCAAGAGCCGTGCCTGCATGCACACCCAGGGCGAACGTCACCGAGGGCTCTACGCCCATGATCATCTGTGCCAGTGCAAGGTGGCCCGAACTCGATACCGGCAGGAACTCAGTAAGCCCCTGGATGACCCCTAACACGATGGCTTGAGGTGTTGTCAATGCTCGATCGCTCCCCAGTGCGGCCGACAAACAAGGACACGAATTGGCGCGAAAACGGAAGGACTGCGGCCGCAGTAATGATGTTGAACAGGGCATGGGCGTTGGCAAGCTGAACACCTGGGTCCACAGACGTAAGGGCCAGCAGCTTCGAGAGAGGTTCGGCAAACGGAAGAACCGCCGCCGCTCCAAGCGTATTGAACACGATGTTGGCCCATGCCAGCGCTCTGGCCTCCCTTCCTGTGGGCAACGAGGCCACGAGCGACGCGATGCATGTCCCTACATTGCTCCCCACGACCAGTGCGATCGCGCCGGGCAGCCGTATTAGTCCCTCACGAGTCAACGTCACGAGCAGCGCTGTTATGAGAGCGCTGCTCTGCACAGCGGCAGTCGCGGCCGCGCCCACAGCCGCCGCGACTACCTTGTCGCGCGACGCAACTGCCAGTACCAGCCTGAGAGTGTTTGAGTCGAACGCCCCTCGGCACGCCCCCGCCATGACACTCAGGCCGGAAACGATCCCGGCAAATCCAAGTGACGCCACGCCGCCGAAAGCGCGGGACGTTGCACGCCCGCCCGCTCGATCCCATATCGCAAGCGCCATGAGCACAGCGCCTAGTGCAGCAGCTGTCCACCCGAGCCAGGCGGGGCGGAATCCTGCTATCTGCGCGATCACCGTAGTCCCGACATTAGCGCCCAAAACAGCCGCGAATCCGGGCCCCAAGCTGATAGCGCCTGCGTGCACCAACCCCACAAGCGTGACGCTGACCAGAGTGGAGCTCTGCACCAGGGCAGTGGCCGCTAGCCCTGTCACAAAGGCCGCGGGCACAGATGCTCCGGACAGCGACGCACGCGTTCTGGGCCCAATAACGCGACCCAGCGC
>CAYZHL010000025.1:5016-11708 GCA_964478095.1 uncultured Clostridia bacterium
GGCTGGAGGTCAAGCTGTGCCCAGGACCCAATGGCATGGAGACCTTCATCTTGTGCCGGAGCGGCCAGCGACAGGAGAAAGAGCGACAGTCCTCCTGCGAACTGAATTGCCATAATCATCAGCTGCACCCCGCCCCGGCAACACGTAGTCACACAAACGTATGTGGCCGGGCGAGGGGTTATGTAGCGTGACAAGGAGCGGCAACCGCGCTCAGCGCACAGGCTAGATCAAGGCGCCGGGAGCCAGTCGCGGGTTGAGATAGTCTGCAGGGTCGGTCGATATGACGCGCTCTACGCGGTTCCTGCCATCGTACGACGGCGAAACCAGTACCTGTACTCCGCCCACGACTGCCGGAACCGGGGGATGCGGCGCGGCAACCGAGCCGCTCGGGCCTGTTGCCCATGGAGGCGCCGCAAACACTTCTTCGAGAGGGATGATCGTGTAGAGCATCAGTGCACGTTCCCCCAGTCTTTTCCGCCGGAAATTCTGCGTCTGATGGATATCAACTCATCCAGTTTTTCGAGAGCATCCGACAGGCTTCCAACCGAGTCGATCAAGCCGGCATCCACGGCGTCTTGCCCCACCAACACGGTGCCGACGTCGCGGAGAAGTTCGCCGGTACGGAACATCAGCTCTCGGAAGCTCTCCGGTGTGCATCTGGAATGCTCGGCGACGAACTTGATGACTCTCTCCTGCATGCGTTCGAGATACTCATACGTCTGTTGCGTGCCGATGACGAGTTGGCCCGATAGCCTGAGCGGATGGATCGTCATCGTGGCCGTGCTGGCGATAATCGAGTAACTGCAGCTCACGGCTATCGGCACGGCAATAGAGTGGCCGCCTCCCAGCACTATGCTTACTGAGGGCTTTCGCATGCCCGCAAGTAGCTCCGACATGGCGAGCCCTGCCTCAACATCGCCGCCCACAGTGTTCAGCAGAATCAGCAAGCCCTCGATCTCAGGGCTCTGCTCAATCGCCACGAGCTGAGGCATGATATGCTCGTACTTAGTCGTCTTGTTCTGAGGAGGCAGAACCATATGCCCTTCGATCTGGCCCACGATACTCAGAACATGTATGTTGCTGGCAGGCGGAGCCGGGGTCGCAATCTCCCCATATTCCTTAATGGGACTTGTAGACGGTTGCCTGATCTCGGTTTCGCGTGCGCCCGGGTCAACTTCAGATTCCACCCTCATAATCGCCCGCACCTCCGTTTAACTCCATACGGTTATTATGAGGGTGGACAAGACATGCTTATACGTCTATGACCACAGGAATCACCATCGGTCGTGTGCCGGTGCGTTCAAAAATGAGAGACGATATGGCGTGCCTCAGCTGATCCTTGAGCGACTGCACTTCCAGATTGCCTTCGCCTGTATGGCGCGCGATTGCCTTTCCGCCCACCGACCGCATCTCCTCGATGAAAGTCTCGGCCTCCTTCACATATACGAACCCGCGCGTGACGATCTCCACATCCCCTACGACCATCTCGCGCCCACGGTCCGCCGCAACCACAGCCACAACAATGCCGTCTTCGGCCAAGAGCCGTTGATCTCGAAGCACCACATTACCCACAGAGAAGCCATCCACTAGAAGATGCCCGGAGGCCACGCGCCCTGAGACGTGCGCCGACTCCCGGGTGAACTCCATTACGTCGCCAAGCTCAGGTATGAGTATGTTTGCCCTGGACATCCCGAGTTCCTGAGCGATCCTGGCATGTTTGACTAGGTGCCGGTACTCGCCGTGCACCGGCACAAAGTACTGCGGTCTCACTACGTTCAGCATCAGCTTGAGCTCTTCGGCGCTGGCGTGCCCCGACACGTGGAATCCGGAGAAGGCGTCGTAAATGACCTCGGCTCCCTGTTTGAAAAGACGGTTGATGGTCGACCCTATCATCCGTTCGTTGCCCGGTATGGTGCTGGCAGAGATGATCACGGTGTCGCCGGGCATAATCGAAATCTTCCTGTGATCGGACATGGCCATGCGCGTCAGGGCCGACATGGGTTCGCCCTGACTGCCTGTGGTGATTATCACCGCCCGATTCGGCGGCAGCGAGTCCAACGTATCGAGGTCAACCAGAGTCCCAAGCTCGACGTGCAGATACCCCAGATCCAGAGCAAGCCTCACGTTATTCTCCATGCTGCGACCGACTATCGCAACACGCCGGCCTGATTCAGCGGCTGCGTCAAGCACCTGCTGTATCCGCTCAATGTGCGACGCAAACGTTGTGACGAATATTCTGCTGGGCGCGTCGCGAAATGCGTTGCGGAAGATGTCGCCCACGACCCGCTCGCTCATGGTGTACCCGGGCCTGTCCGCATTGGTCGAATCAGACAGCATCACCAACACACCGCGGGCGCCCAGATCCGCGAAACGCCGGATGTCCATGACCCGACCGTCCACCGGGGTCTGGTCGAACTTGAAATCGGCCGTATGGATGATCATCCCGGCAGGCGTATCGATGGCCAGGGCCGCGCAGTCAGCTATGGAGTGGCTCACATGGATAAACTCCACGCCGATGCTGCCGAGGCGTATGGAGTCGCCCGCCTTCACAACGTGTGCGTACGACTGCAGTCTGAGGCCGTGCTCCTTCAGCCTCGACTCCACAAGCGCCAACGTCAGCCGAGTGCCGTAGACCGGTATATTGCAGTTCAGCCGCTTCAGCACGTATGGAAGCGCTCCAATGTGATCTTCATGCCCGTGCGTGAGCACAATCCCGCGGATACGCTCGCGGTTCTCCTCAAGGTAGGCCACATCGGGTATGACCAAATCAACGCCGAACATCTCCTCGTCCGGAAACATAAGCCCCGAGTCGACAACGACGATGTCAGGGCCGTATTCCACCACGAGCATGTTCTTACCAATCTCGCCTATCCCGCCAAGCGGGATAAGCCGAACCGAATCGTTCTTGGTTGATGACACTATCTAGAATTGCACCTCGCAAATTGGATTTTCGCCAGACTCCTAAGATTATACACCGCAAGTCCAGCCGACGTAAAGGATGACCCGAGGATGGGCAGGAGTTCCGCATATGCGTTGCGAGGCAGCGGCCTGTGAGCCGACCGGGATCCAGGGACGTATGGCATCTACTACCATACTGGGTTTCGCTGGCGAGGCCTCTGCCCCCAAGCTTAAGGCTTCGGGGATGCATGCCTCTTCATTCTGTTGCCGATGTGCCATGCCAACAGGTGGGGCGTTAGCTCGGCCCGTGTGACGGCAACGGCAGCGGTTGCGCGAGCGTTTCGATGCCAACTAGGATCTGGCGGGCCAGCTCCTTCAACGTGACCCCTCTGCCGGGCGCATCCTTCAGGTTCTTGTACGCAAACAGCAGCATCAGGTTGAACACTATGCAGTACAAAGCATACACCGCGCGTATGCCGTTCGGATCGTGGGTGTAGCAGTGCCTGAAGCCCCAGTTCTGCTTAAGGTCGTTGAACACGGTGTTCTCTATGTCCCAACGCCGGTGGGCTATCTCCCATACCCGTAGGGGTTTCATGAGCGCAGCGAGCACCGTCGTCGCGATATGGTACTCCGACACAGTCTCGCTCACGAGCTCGCCGTTGCAGGTTACCTTCTTGGTCTCTCGTACCTTGACGCACCTTAGCGGGCAGTCCACCTGCTCCCAGCTGGTGAACCCCTCTGCGTCCCATAGCTCGAGATCGTAAGTAACCCCCTGGTTGTTTTCGATAGGTTCGTCTTTTGGCGTTACCCCGCGGAACACATACGGCGGCTCCCTGGCCATGAGTTCATCCATATCGCGAACCAGATGGTAGTTGTCCTGCTTCACTTTGACCAAGACATCCATGCCCTGACTAACCACTGCGTTGATGAAGGGAGCCTGGGCATACAGGGCGTCGGCGCAGAAGATATCGCAGTATCTATGGTTGCTCAGCCGCAAGTCCTGTAAAACCCGTATGGCCGCAGAGACCTCGCCTTCCCCTGGCAAGATCCGCTCCATCGCCAGCAGCAATCGGGGTTGAGCTCCGACGTAGGATACCGCCAGCGCCCTTTCATAAAACTCCTCTTCACCGCTGCTCGACAGCCGCCTCTTTAGCCATGCGAACACTTTGGCGCACGGAGATTTGGTCGAGTACGTTTCAGTGCCGTCAACTGCACAGACCCGCCATCCACGGTAGGTGCCAAAAGCATGGACTTTATTGCGGCGAGCCTTCTGAATAATCGATGCGTTGTAGGCCTGCGCTTGATCTGCATCGGCGTGTTCCAGGGCATAGCCCATGGTATCGGCGCTCGGTTTCTTCCTCCCCCACACAAACCTATTCAGTTCCCCGCTCTTTCCCATACGCTCAATCTGAAATAGGCTGCCCACTCTACCTGCTATAGAGCCCATGAACAGTGATATAATGGCTGCAGGGCGGTACTTAGGGTTCACTCTTGAGTCCTGGTACCCCTTGAGGAACTCATACAAGCCAAATACCTTGACCCCGTAATCCCACAGCTGTCTGAATCTGTTCATCCTGTCCCGCACCTCCGCTTAGGTCGCGTGTCGATTGATTTCGACTTGAGGTGCGGGATTCTTCTTTACCCCCTGTATGGGAACTGACCCCATGCCGTCTCCACCAGCACCCTAGCTACGCCTCATTTGCGAAAGTCCAGCTCAAGCTTCCAACCATCCCCACGGCAGCAGCGCCAAGCCTGCATACCTAATCAAAGCCGATGCCTTGCGGAACTACTGGGAATCCACCAGTTGACAACTGTTCGAGGTTACATTATCATTAAAGAAACGTTTATCGCGGGGGGAATCTATAATGAGGTCGCGGCCGTACGAACCCGCTGAGATCTATGTCGTGAGAAACATAGATGAGCTCCGGGCTTTGCTCGACAGGAAGCGAGTGGTCATCCTGCGCATGCTGGCCGAAGAGCCGCTCACTGTGAAGCAGCTCGCCGATAGGATGGGCCTCGTGCCTGCAAGTGTACACTACCACGTGAAAGTGCTCGAGCGAGTTGGGCTTGTTGCTCTGGTTGACACCAAAGAAAAGTCGGGAATCCTGGAGAAATACTATCGATCAGTAGCACGAGAGTTCGAGGTAGATCCATCGCTGGGCAGTGAGCCGGAGGCGCCCGGCCTGGCGCTGGATGCTCTGATACGCGACATGCGGTCATCCATCAGCCATTTGCAGCAGGTGGGCGACACGGATCCACTGATCAATGTACAGCTGGTGAACGTGAACCTTAGCCGGGAGGCGGCAGAGCGATTTGCTGGCCGCCTTCACGAGCTTGCAGAGGAGTTCAAGGCGGCCGAAGAACCGAGCGCACATGAGGCATTCGCGCTGGCCCTTGCGGTGTACCCGTCCGCGATCCGACCGGCCCGACATACGGGCGACAAGGATGGTGGAGGGGGACGGGAGCGATGAGCCTTCCTGCTGTTGAGCTCGATCTAGCCTCCCGCGTGTTCACGGCTGGAGCTGGGCGACGTCGACGACCGGTAGTGGCCGTTGAGGAGTTGTCGATGTGTATCGCTCCAGGCGAGGTCGTAGGGCTTCTAGGTCCAAACGGGGCGGGGAAGAGCACAGTCATCGCCATGATGAGCGGCCTCGTGACTCCGAGCTCAGGCCGCGTGCTCATCGAGGGGTACGACACTGTGCGGTCGCGGCGGCAGATCGCAGGCCGCGTGGGCGCTGTGTTCGATAGAGCTCGCACACTGTACCCCCGGATGACCGCGCGAGAGAACATAGAGTACTTCACTGCCCTTATGGGCCGCGGCAGCCTGAGGAGTGTCGCTGGCAGGGCTGCGCACTGGATTGAATCGCTGGGCATTTGTAGATGGGCCGACACGCCCGTGAACAGTCTGTCCATGGGTACGCGGCAGAAGGTATCGCTGGCGGCGGCTCTTGCTGCTGGTCCCGGCGTAGTCCTGATGGATGAGCCGACCCTCGGCCTCGATATCGCGTCATCGCTCGACCTGCAGGAGCTGATCATACGCATGGCCAAGGAGCGTGGCTGCGCCCTTGTGATTGCTACGCACCAGATGGATGTGGCCGAGCGTGTGTGCGATAGAGTGTGCATAATGAGCAACGGAAGAGCGCTGGCCATCGACACGGTGAATGCGCTGCTCAGCGTGTTCGGTCGCAGGTCCTACAGAGTCGCCCTGCGTGCACAGGTCACTGAGGCGGTGCAGGCGGCAATCGTGCAGGCGGGGGCGCTGCCGAGCCTTCCTTCGGACGCCGGCGCCGTCGGCGGTTTCGTTATCGACATTGACCTTGGTGATGACGCCGGGCTGCCGAGGGCCCTGGAAGCCATCCGAACGTCAGGCACTGAGGTGGAATCAGTAATCAGGCGGGAGCCTTGCCTTGCCGGCGCATTTCTCGAGATCACCGGAACCGGAAAGGGGCGGAGCGACGATGCATGTTCTCCTTTGGTACGAGGTGAAGCGAGGGCTGCTGCGCCGAGCGCGTAGCCCGCTCGAGTTTGTCACTGAATCGCTGGCGGTCTACATATTCCTGGTAGTTGCCGTGTTTGCGGCGTCCGGCCGTGTGCCCGTCCCGTCACGAATGACGGCATCGGCGTCGGGCGGTTTTCAGGGGCGGGCTGCAAGTGAGGCGTTGTTCGCCTTTGCGTGCGCCTTCTGCTGCCTAGGGGCGGTTCAGGGGGCCTCGCTTCTCGCGACTGAGGAGCCCGGCAGCGCCATCTTGGACCAGCTGGCGATGTCGGCCTTTCCACTATGGGTGATCGCGCTT
>CAYZHL010000025.1:11852-17831 GCA_964478095.1 uncultured Clostridia bacterium
AACCGGAGTCGCGTGTCCGTGGCCGACCGCTTCCGCGCTGGCGCCCATACTCATGATGCGCCTTGGGTTGCTGGGCATCGGGTATGCGCTTGGGGCAATCGCCCTCCTTGTCAAGCGAGTCGGAGGCCTGGTGAACCTGGTGTCGATGGCGGTGTTCGCCCTGGCGTTCGTCCCCGCCCGGCAATGGGGAGGCGCACTCGGGGCGCTGGGCATCGTGTTCCCATATCGCTGGTGGTATGGGCTCGCGGTCGACCTTACATTCGGCAACAAAGAAGCCACCCAGCTTCTCGCGGGAGGAGCTGCTGGGCCTGGCATGGCGCTTGCGTCTGCGACGACCCTTCTCTACCTCTTCGCAGGGCTTCTGGCGTTTGGCGCGGCGTTTCGCGCCTCTCTGCGAAGAGGTTCGCTCTCCAGGGCCTGATCACACCAGGAAGTCGATCTGCTGAAGGCTTCCGACAGTCTTGTCGTCGCGGAAATACAGGCCGATGCGCGCCACTTCTCCCACAGGACGATTGGCGCTGTTCTTCATCTCGAACTGGGTATCGACGGATCCAAGGTATATGGCGTTCACCCCGGCTTTGGCCAGTGGTGTCAGGGACTCGCGGCCGCGAGCTCCGCCTGTCCACACGTACAGCTGAGTCCAGGCTGCGTCGCGTTCGTCGAGCCAGCCATTGCCGTCTGAATCGAGCTGGGCTAGTTCGTCCATGCCATTGCCGCTTTGGGGGCCGAACAGCTCGGTTCCGTCGTTGGCTACGCCGTCGCCGTTTCTGTCGAAAACCAGAAAGCCGCTGCCGCGTCGCAGTTCAGGGATGATCTCAGTCTTGCCGTCTCCGTTCAGATCGAATTCGAACAGCGCGTCGGCAAGCTGGGCTGCCTCACCCGTGAGATTGATGACGATCGGATCGACCTTCTTGCCGTTTTGCATCCGCACCGAAGTCCGACTGTACACTGACTCTTCGTGATGCATCGACAGGCTGAGGGCGAACTTGATATGCTCGCCGTCGGTAGTGACTATCGTGCCCTCTGCTTCAAACGACATGTGCTGATAATCATGAAAGGCATACTCGCGCTCGTACTGCACACTCCACTCAGGCTCCGGGGCCTGGCGCTGGGTTCGGGGTCCGGGCTCGCCCGGTTGGCTCCGGCGGTCCTTGAGCACTTTTGAAAGCTCAACAGTATCGATCTTAACGCCTGTCAACAGCTCTATTATCCGCTTGATCATGCGGATTTGCGGATCCGCGGAGGTCTCGTCCGTGATGACTTCCTGAAGCGCCTGCGATTGGCCGGCGGAAAGCGAGTTGGCCTCCGCCAGGGCGGCTCGGGCGCGGGCGGATACGCTGACCCGATCACCGACTGCGAGGCTCGCCGGGGCAGATGTACGGCGTTCGGGCCCGATCCGTACCTCAAGACGTTCCGACACGCTCTCCTGTCGCATGCGCGCATACTGGGCGGACATCGATATTACCGAGTCCTTCACTAGCATCCTTGCATTCCCCCTCGACGCGCCGATATGGGCTCTGCTGATGTTATCGGCAATTGGCGCCGCGACTTTACCCTGAGCGCGTAGCGATGTATCATTGTCCCAGGGCGCTTCGTTGCGCGATCAAGATTCGGGAGAGGACGACATGATCACGATTACCCTTCCGGACGGCACAAAACACCGGGCAGAGCCGGGAGTCACTCTGGAGTGTTTGGCGCAATCAGTGCCGCACGGGCGCCGGTGGCCGGTGATGGCGGCCAAGGTCGATAATGACTTAAGAGAGCTGACCTACAGGCTGCATCATGACGCCAGAGTCGAGTTTGTGGACCTAGGCGACGAGGACGGCATGAGGATCTACAGGCGAACGGGCATTCTCACTCTGGTGATGGCGGCCAGGGAGGTGCTGCAGGGCTGTCGCGTCGTGATTCAGCATTCGCTGTCGAACGGGCTATACGGAGAAATACGGTGGAGGCGACCACTTACGGAGGCTCACGTGGGCGCCATTGAGGCGCGGATGCATGAGATCGCCCGGAGCGACCTGCCTATCGAGCGCAATCGCATCGCGGTATCGGACGCGCTAGAGCTGTTCCGGAGCGACGGCCAGATGGACAAAGTCCGTCTGCTGAAGTATCGTACATCCGATACTGTGAACATATATCGGTGCGAGTGGCTCAGCGACTACCTGTACGGATACATGGCGCCCAGCACCGGCTACCTGAAATCATTCCGGCTCCGGCACTACCTGCCCGGCTTCATCCTGGAGTTTCCCAGGCGAACCAACCCTCTGGAGTTGCCCGAATATGTGGAGCAGGGCAAGCTTGCCACGGTGTACTTCGAAGCGGAGAAATGGGGTAAGGTAATCGGCGTGACGGATGTCGCGTCGCTCAACGACGTGATACAGGCTGGCGATGTGAATGCGCTGATTCAGACCGTGGAAGCCCTCCACGAGAAGAAGGTTGCGCAGATCGCCGACATCATCGCACTAAACCGCGACAGGATAGCGGTTGTGCTCATTGCCGGCCCTTCGTCTTCTGGGAAGACCACATTCGCGCAGCGGCTGTCGGTGCAGCTCAGAGTGAATGGGCTCAGTCCGGTGCCCATATCGCTGGACGACTACTTTGTCGATCGGGAGAATACGCCCTGCGATCGTGACGGCGAGTACGATTTCGAGTCGATCGATGCCATCGACATACGTCTGTTGAACGAGCATATGACCCGCATGATTCAGGGAGAAGAGGTCGAAGTGCCCGTATTCGATTTCCTGGAAGGCAGGAGGGCCTCCAGGGGCCGTCCTATCAAGCTGGAACGAGATCAGATGTTGATAATCGAAGGGATCCACGGGCTCAACGACAAGCTCACTCGCTCCATACCCACGGGGCGGAAGTTCAAGATATACGCCTCAGCGCTGACACACCTGAACATCGACGATCACAACAGGATCCCCACTACGGATGTGCGGATTCTCAGGCGACTGGTGCGCGACAGCCTGTTTAGGGGGCACAGCGCACAGGAGACTATCAGGATGTGGCCCAAGGTGAGAGCCGGCGAGGAGCGGAACATCTTTCCGTTCCAGGAGACGGCCGACGTGATGTTCAATACTGCGCTAGCCTATGAGCTGGCGGTGTTGAAGCCGTACGCTGAGGAGTTGCTGGACGCGATACGTCCGGATGAGCCCGAGTATGTCGAGGCCAAACGGCTCAGGAAGTTCCTCAAGTACATCCTGCCGGTAAAGGCCGTCGATATCCCTCCGAACTCGATCATGAGGGAATTCATTGGAGGTTCCTGTTTCTGGCGCGACCAGGACTCCTAGCGCTACAGCAGACATGGTGAACAGGGGAGGCATCAAGTTGAAGAAGACGTATCTATCATGGCAGGAGATTGAGCAGCTAGTGGACGTGCTGATGCACAAGGTCGAGGGCGAGTTTGACGCCCTGCTCTGTATTACGCGGGGTGGGATGGTCCCGGCCTGCCTGCTTTCGGAGCGCATGGAGATCCGGAACATCCTGGCCGCCGCGGTCATGTTCTACACCGGCGAAGGGCGTACGCTCGCGAGACCAGTCTTCCTGCAATTCCCCGGAGACCCGCACTTGGCCGGCAAGCGCATCCTTGTTGTGGACGATGTATGGGATTCGGGGCGGACGATTGTGGCGGTAAGGGAGCGCATCGAGCGCGTCGGTGGAGAACCGCGCACAGCGGTGCTACACTACAAGCCCACACACTCCGCCTTTCCCACCATGTGCCCCGACTACTATGCGGCCGAAGTGGATGGATGGATAGTCTACCCGTGGGATCCGTCCCGTCTTGCGGCCAACGCCATGCAGTAGGCGGCGGAGGCGCAGAGAGCTCTGAGCATGGAGCAGCAGTTGAAGCCACACACGGACCGATGGAAGGTGCATGTATGAAAGTAGGAATAGTAGGCATGCCCGGAGCGGGCAAGACCACGGTCTTCCGCCTATTGACAGGCGGCAACCCTTGCGGCAGGCAAGATGCGAGCATCGGGATGGCGAAGGTGCCCGATGCTCGCATTGACGTTCTGAGCGGGATGTTCAGGCCGCGCAAGACTACGTACGCTCAGATCGAAGTAGTGGACCTGGCGGGCGGCGCAGGCCTTGGGCTGGCCAGAAGCGAGGCCGATCACAATGGGCGGGCGAAGGCGCGCGGAATATCGCTGCTCACGACGAGCTCATACTGGCCGACATGGCCATAGCGGAGGCAAGGGTGGAGCGCCTCAGGTCGTCGCGCAAGCGGACCGCTGATGAGGACCGGGAGCTTGAGCTCATGGAGTTGCTTGCTGCCGAGTTCGGCGAGGGCAGGGGGCTCAGGGAGATCGAGTTGGCCGGCGACGATCAGAACCGGCTACGCGGCTATGGGCTGCTCTCTGTTAAGCCGATCATAGTCGTGGCCAATATGTCGGAGGAGCAGTTCGCGTCCGGCGGGTTCCCGGAAGAGGCACAGCTCCTGGGCTACTGCGATGAGCGACATGTCCCATACGTCAGGCTCTGTGCAAGCATCGAGGCCGACATAGCCGAGCTTCCCCCGGAAGAGCGCGCCGCTTTCATGGACGCATATGGGATCGCGTCTACCGGCGTGGAACGTGTGTCGCGTGCAGTATACGACCGCCTGGGGCTGGTATCGTTCTTCACCGTGGGAGAGGATGAAGTGCGAGCATGGCCCGTGGCCGCCGGCACAAATGCCAAGCATGCGGCGGGCAAGATACACTCCGACATAGAGCACGGCTTCATCCGGGCGGAGATCGTGGCCTACGATGACTTGATACGGTTGGGCTCGTATGCGGCGGCCAGAGCAGCCGGGGCCTTCAGGCTGGAGGGCCGCGAGTATACGATGGCCGACGCAGATATCGCGAACTTTCGCTTCAGTCCTCCACGATAGACTGCAACAGGTGGGCCGGTTCGTCTGCGTCCTTCCATCGCGAATAGCGATGCACGCGTCGAGAGATATTAGCCTTGATAGCCAGCGCATGGGCGCGGGCACTGCGACGCGATGTGAAGGGAGGTTTGGGATTGGTTCAGATGCAGGGGATCACCCCGACCGAGAGCTGGTTCGCTCACGAGCAACTCAGCAAGGAGCAGCTGTGCCTGAAAAAGTGCGGCATCTACTCGAACCAGATCCAGGATCCGCAGCTCAAGGGGAGTGTGCAGAGGCTGATGGATTCGTGCCAGCGACACGTTAACGCTCTCCAGGGCATAGTGGGGCAGACAGGGCAGACGAAGATGTGACGGCCTGATACAGGCTGAGAGGGGGAATGCGTGTGGATCTTCAGGGCAAGTTTACCGACAAGGATATTGCTTCCGACCTCCTGAGTGACCTCAAGGAGATGCTCCTCGGCTACCACATGGCCACGGTGGAGTCGGCAAGCCCCAACGTGCGGAATACCTTCATGAACAGCCATGACGACTACATGAAAGAGCAGCGCGAGCTGTGGGAGACCATGTACACTAAGGGGTGGTATCAGATCGCTGGTCAGGCGCAGCAGCCAGGATACCATTCGCCCCAGGGAAGAATGTAGAGCGATCACATTGTGCGAGCACGGCCGGAGTCTTCCCGGCCGTTCACCATGTACCGTGCACAAGGATAGGCCGGTTCTCTGCCGAAACAATGAGTACAGTGTTCTAGCATGATACTTGACGGGAGAGTGAGAGAGCGATTGCAGGTGAAACTGATAGCCTTTGACATGGATGGCACGCTGACTGACAACCCGAGTTCGTGGGAGCACATTCACCGAAGATTCGGGCTGTGGGAGGCGCATGCCGATGCCTACATGAAGCATTTTCTGGCGGGCGAGATCACCTATGCTGAGTTTTCGAGGCTCGACGCACTGGAGTGGAAAGGGAAGCCCAGACGTCAGCTGGATGCAGTGCTTGACGAGATCGGTTATGCGCCCTGCGCCCGGGAGGCGGTGTCGGCGGCGCGCGAGGCGGGCGCTGACGTTGCTCTCATCTCTTCCGGCCTTTCGTTTCTGGCATCACGGGTCGCCCGCG
>CAYZHL010000026.1:0-6843 GCA_964478095.1 uncultured Clostridia bacterium
CTCAGGGCCCTTGGATGCTGGTCATGTACGTGGCGCCTGGAATAGCTGCCGATCTCGTGCTGCGTCTTGACTCGGGCGGCGCGAGCGCGGCTGGGACTGCGAGTAGGGGTGCGAGTGCCGGTGCGAGCGCAGGTGCGAGTGCCGCTGGGACTGCGAGCGCGGGGGCGAGCGCAGGTGCAAGCGCGGGTGCGACTGAGAGTGCGAGTGCGACTGCCCTATCGCCTGGAGCGGCCATGCTGGCCGGCGCCGCGGCCAACACCACTGGGATAGCCCTCATGTGCCTCATCGTCTATCGGATCTCGATTCCGGTTCTGGTGCTGTCTATGGCAGTGGGGGCAATGTCAGGTTGTGTCGGCGGCGTTCTCGCGTGCGCTATCCATCGCCGGGTGGCGCGTATCGACAGACAGACGCACGGAGGTTGACTGCATGAAGGTATTCGCAGTATCGGGGGTGCATCACTCCGGCAAGACGACTACCATAGAGCATTTGATTGGGGAGCTTGTCAGTCGCGGGTACAGCGTGGGCACAGTGAAGAGCGTGCATCGGGAGAAATTCTCCATCGACCGGGCTGGAACCAATACCGACAGGCATCGCACAGCCGGCGCCACAGCTGTTGCAGCTGTGAGTGACGCGCAGACCGCCATCATGTGGTCGGACAGGCTTGACTACGACGAAATCTTGCGGTTCTACTCCACTGACTGGGTCATCATTGAGGGAGCCCACCGCGAACCATATCCGCGCATAGTTGCCGCTGGCACAGAACACCATATCGAGCAGCGCTTCGATGGACGCACGTTTCTCATATGCGGATCGGTTGCGCAGAAGCTTGACTCATGGCGCGGAGTGCCCGTGATAGATGCTACTACGCGGGCAAAGGAGGTAGTTGACCTGTTGGAGCGCAATGTCCCCGAGTTTGAACCTACAGGGCAGGGCAGCCTGGCGCAGGGTCGCCTGAATCAGGGTGAGGGGCGTCCGGAGCCTGGCCCTGAAGAGCAGTTCGAGGCCGAAGTCAGTGTTGACGGCGAGCAGCTGCACCTGGCTCCATTTGTGCAGGACTTCGTGTCGCGGACAGTGCTTGGCATGCTCTCATCGCTGAAAGGATATAAGCCCGGAGACGAGTTCAAGATCGAGATCAGGCGGTTCTAGGCATATGCTGCCGCAAGAGCCTGGAGTGCCGCAAGAGCCTGGAGTGCCGCAAGAGCCTGGAGTGCCGCAAGAGCCTGGAGCGTCAGAAGAATCCCGAGCGCTCCGGGCCTTGCAGGCGTCTCGAGCGCAGGGTGTGCGGGAGGACCTGCAGGTTCTTCTGCACCTGAACCCGGCGCCGCCGGCACAGGCGACACTGCCCCTGTTGACTGCTGCCATCAGGTCCGCAAGCGTAGTTCTCGCGCTGGCCGACCGCAAGAGCGACACGCTACTGCTCAGAGTGAACTCAGAAGACCATGACCAGCTCTTGGTACTCAAGGCGTACGACGAGATCCACCCTGGGCAGGGCGAGAATGCGGGCCGCGCCGACAGGGAGGCATGTGCGCTGTTGCGGTTGGCACAGGCCGGAGTGTGCGTTCCCGGGCTGGTCGCATCGGGAACGCACGCATTGTTGCGCCACTATGTTCAGGGCCCGACGGCAAGGGATCTGCACTGGGACGCGGCGCTCGCCCGTCAGCTGGCGGAGTGGGTTTTCCGGTGCCACGAGGCGCTGGCGGTCGAGGGGATCGACGCCGCTCGGGCGTGTCGCGCGGCGGAAACGTCCCGCGTCGCCGAAGCGACAGACGCCGGGCAGCACACTGTGCACCGCGCCAAGCAGAGTGGCCTCGGGCGGTCGTGGTTGGTGGGCGATATGAACCTGGGCAACTTCGTGCTCGATGTTGGATCCGGAAGGCTTTGCGGAATTGACATGGGCGACACCCGGATCGGCGACCCGCTAGACGATGTGGGCGAGGCGTGCATGCGGATCGTCGGTCGGAGGCCCGGATTCACCGCTGACAGGTGGGAGTGTGCTGTGGCTTTTGCCTCTTGTTACGGCAGTCTCGTCGGAAGCGCTGAATACGTTCTCTCGAAAGTCCCTGAGCGAGCGTCTGCGTCGCTTCGGCAGATGGCCGTGTGGCGGAATGACCCCTTCATGGCCGAGGTGGCGGATGCCTTTCCGTTTCTCTGGGACGAAGCGCTTCGTTCGTTCAGGGGGCTAAACAAGAGGGGCCATTCGACCGATAGATAATGCGGATGGAACGGAGGGCGAGGTATGAAGGCGGAATTCGTGAACCCTTTTGCGTCTGCAGTGGTGATGGTGTTCCAGAAGGAATTCGGGATGAATGTCATGCGCGATTCGCTTGCGCTCCACCAGGGACCGCTCAGGGGCGCGGACGTAAATACGATCATAGGTGTTACCGGCCAGCTCGAAGGTCAGGTCATATACACCTTCGACGAACGAGTAGCCTTGCGCATCGCTTCCGCGCTAATGGGCGAGGCAGTGGAGGAGCTAGACGAACTGGCGAAGAGCGCGGTGGCTGAACTGGGGAACATCATCACTGGTAATGCTGCTATCGGGCTGTCGGAGAATGGGTACAACTGCATACTGACTCCGCCGACCCTGCTTACTGGCAAAGAGCTTATTGTAACAACTTTTACGCCGGTTCTGAATATTCCTTTCTCCACCGATTTCGGAAGCGTGATAGTCCATGTGGCGCTTCGAGAAAGACCATAGGCCTCACCACTGAGAAAATCTTGCCCGGTTCGGGAAACAAATGCACCTATCGATGAAAGACGCTCCACGGAGGGAGCGTCTTTCGTCTGCTTCGGCTGGGTGTCCACCAATGCGAAGACTGCGATCGACAGGCATCGAACCCAGCTACGCCTGGGTATGATGGTCGGGGCCGGCCAATGGAGCGCCTTGGCATACATCTTGCTTCAAGTAGACAGCGGGCGCATGTTACTCGCGAGTCACCGGTAGCTGTTCGCTGTTCGCTGTTCGTTGTTCGTTGTTCGTTGCCTTCGCCGCAAGTAGTTGCGGACGCACGATTCCACACGGGAGAAGGGAGGGTAGGTGTTGATACGAGGGATCTATATTGCTGCGTCGGGCATGGTGGCGCAGGAAGCAAAGCAATCGGCGATTTCAAACAATCTCGCCAATGCGTCGACTCCGGGGTTCAAGCGCGACATCGCGGTTGGGGAGTCGTTTTCCGACATAGTCTCCGGGCTTGCCAGGTCGCCCGTAGGTCGCCTGGGCATGTCGACTGCGATTACGGCAGTATACTCCGACCTCTCGCCAGGCTCGATGGCCAGCACGGAGAACCCGTTTGACCTAGCGATAGAGGGCGACGGGATGTTCGAGATCCAAACGGACACAGGCATCAGGTACACACGGACCGGCAACTTCAAGCTGGATGCAGAATCATACTTGGTTACCCGGGACGGGCACAGGGTAATGGGCGTCGATGGCCCAATCAGGGTGGATGGATCTTTGGTAGTGCAGGACGACGGTGGAGTCTACTCGGGCGGGGAGTTCCGTGGACAGCTGAGGGTCATGATCCCAGCGGCCGACGATGTGCTGGTCAAGGTGGGAGGAGGACTCTTCCGAGAGCGGGACGGCATAGCAGGCGCGGCAGGCATGGTTCAGGCGCAACCGGGGGAGGCCAGGGTGATTCAGGGTGCGCTGGAGTCGGCCAACGTGAATGTGGTACGCGAGATGGTCGACATGATTGCGGGCTACAGGACGTACGAAGCGGCGCAGCGCGCGTTGCTTTCGCACGACGCTTTGCTGGACAAGGCAGTCAATGAGGTAGGCCGGGTAGGGTAGGGCAGAGCAGTGCAGGCAAGGTGAGGTAGGGTAAGGCAAGGTAGCGCAGGCAAGATAGGGCAGGGCGGAGCCGAAAACCGTAGGAAGTGCAGATCAGGGCAACAAGGGGCTACACGATTTCAAATGCGGCCGGACCGCGCACGCGGGGGCCGCGGGCTGCTGATTGACTGACGCAGCCCACAAAATGAGGAGGTCTGTATCGCCATGATGAGGGCGTTATGGAGCGCGGCCACCGGAATGCTTGCTAAGCAGCTTGATATGGATGTCATCGCGAACAACCTGGCCAACGTGAACAGCGCGGGTTTCAAGAAGAGCAGGGTGGATTTCCAGGATCTCATGTACCAGACCATCAGAACGGCAGGCAGCACCGTCGCCCAGGGGTCCAAGGTGCCCACCGGTATCCAGGTGGGCCTGGGAACTAGGGCTGCCGCAATTCAGAAAGTCTTCTCCCAGGGCGACTTCATTCAAACAGAGAACCCCTTCGATCTCGTCATTGAGGGAGACGGTTTCTTCCAGGTGCTCTTGCCCGACGGTTCGACGGCATACACTCGCACGGGCGCATTCAAGGTCGACTCCGACGGGCGAGTAGTGACCTCGGACGGATTCGTCATGGAGCCTGAACTAGCTGTGCCGGCCAACGCTGTCGACATATCCATCGGCACTGACGGCACGGTCACAATCCAGGTTGCAGGTGAAAATACGCCTACCGAGCTCGGGCAGATCCAGCTAGCTCGTTTTCTAAACCCGGGCGGGTTGATGTCTATCGGTCGTAATCTCTACAAGCCGACCGCTGCCTCCGGTGACCCTGCGGTGGGCACCCCGGGGCTCGAGGGCATAGGCACTATCGCTCAGAAGTTCCTCGAGATGTCCAACGTGAAGGTAGTAGAAGAGATGGTCAACATGATCATCGCGCAGAGGGCCTATGAGGTGAACTCCAAGGCCATCCAGACTTCAGACGAGATGCTCGCTGCCGCTAACAATCTGAGGAGATAATGCAAGGCTGGATCGGCAGATGGTGGGATGAGAGATGAGGCGCGCTGGATTGTTGCCGGTACTGCGGCGTGTGTGGACATATTGTGTGCAGCTGTGCCGTGTGCAGCTGTGCCGTGTGCAGCCATGCCATGCGCAGCCATGCCGTGTGCAGCCATGCCATGCGCAGCCATGCCGTGTGCGGCCATGCCATGCGCAGCCATGCCGTGTGCGGCCATGCCATGTGCAGCCAGGTTGTGCTGGACTGCTTTGGATCGGGCTATGCTGTATCGGGCTATGCTGTATGGGGCTGTGCTGGGCTGCGCCATGCCAAGCTGCGGAGCAGGCTGAGCCGCCTGTCGACTTAACCATTGAGTTCGCAAGCCCGGCCTATAGCGCGGGCCCTCAGATACTCCTAGGCGACATAGCCCGCGTCCATGTGCTCGACGATGCCTTGCGGGCCAGGCTCGTTCAGTTGGAAGTGGGCGCGGCGCCGATTCCGGGCGGCACGCGCAAGGTCAGTATAGGCCAGGTGCAGGTGAGGATGAGGCAGCAGCGAATCGACCCGACTGCGTTCAGCTTCCAAGGTCCTGCGGAGGTTTCGGTGACGGCAGTGGCTGAGCGGGTTTCTGCGAGCAGTATTGAGCAGGCGGCGATCGAATCGGTGTGCGCTGATGCCGGGTACGCCCTGGAGCCGGATGGTGTGAAGGTGATCCGATTCGATTTTCCGCAGGGAATGACAGTGCCTCCCGGCCCGGTGGCCTTGGCGGCGTCGGTAGTGCCGCCCGGGGCCGACGCGGCGCTCGTGAGGGCCAATGTCAAGGTAGCAGTAGGCGGGGTCGCTATCCGCACTGTGCCGGTGTGGATGGAAATCATCGCCCCGCCGGTAGTATCGCGAGGAAGTAGTGTCCTGCTTGTGGCGGCCGGCCCAGGGGTGCACGTGACTGTGCATGCCACAGCACTGGAAGATGGCCGTCCGGGGCAGCGGATACGCGTGAAGAACACTGCTTCCGGCGTTGAGGCGGTTGGCCGGGTCGTGGGCCCGGGCACGGTGCAGGCGCCGTTGAGCGCCATGGGGGGAGTGCTATGAAGAGCAATGCGAGAACGACAACTGCCGCCCGGCTGATTGCGACAGCTATCGCAATAGCCGCGGCGACCTGCTGCTCGGCTACGGTCATGGCCACGTCTCTGTACGAGGCGGGATCGACGCAGCAGGGTCTTCTCGGCATGTACTGTGATCACAAAGCCAGGCAAGTCGGAGACTTGCTTACCATAATGGTTACCGAGGTATCGTATGCGCAGAACAAGACGGACACTCAAACCGAGAAGGGCTTGGGGGCCGAGCTCAGTCCGAGCGGCGCTGTGTTTGACTTTCTCAAGACCGTCAAACTGGACGCTGGCGCAGGGCTCAATTTGGGCAACTCGTCCAAGGGCGGAACTTCGACATCGAGGTCGGGCAAGCTGATCGGCACGATTACGGCCCAGGTAGTCGAGGTACTGCCCAACGGAGATCTGAGGATCCGCGGAGTGCGCGAGGTATCGGTCAATCGCGAGAAGGAGCAGATGATCGTGACAGGCATTGTCCGGCAACGCGACATATCGCCCGGTAACACGATTCCGTCTACCATGGTCGCCGATGCGCAGATTGCCTTCTCGGGCGGTATATACACAGGCGAGAAGGGCGGCATCTTCAAGACGCTCTGGGACGGGTTGGTCTACCTGTGGAACTGGATCTTTTAGCGGCAGCGGGGGTGACAGCATGGAATCGTTTCCGATCATGTCAGGTAGCGAGCTCAAGCGTTCGCCGGGGCGGTTGACCAATCAGGCAGTTGCCAACGTCCTGGCAATCCTGCTGGCGCTGGTATTGATGATCCTGACTGCGTTGATGATGGCTTCAGGAAGGGCGTGCGCCGCGGAGGCGCAGCCCGAAGCCTCGGGCGTGACGGTGCGCATCAAGGATATTACGCGCGTCTATGGTGTTCGTGGGAATCAGCTTATCGGATACGGGCTTGTCGTGGGGCTCAAGGGAACAGGGGATAGTCGAAATGCCCCGTATACAGCGCGCAGTATCGCAAACATGTTGG
>CAYZHL010000026.1:6853-7272 GCA_964478095.1 uncultured Clostridia bacterium
GTTCATGATCACTGTGGACCCGGCGGAGATCAAGTCCAAGAACATCGCGGCAGTCATGGTTACGGCCGTTCTCCCGCCGTTTGCGAAACCAGGAGATGTGCTCGACATTGTTGCTTCCTCAATTGGTGATGCAAAGAGCCTGTTAGGCGGCACATTACTCCTTACGGAGCTGGCAGGATTGGACAGCAAGGTCTACGCAGTGGCACAGGGGCAGATCGTTCAGGGCGCAGATGGCATGACGACGGTGGGCCGCATTCCATCAGGCGCCACAGTCGAGGGTTACGTGCCCATGGAGATGGTCTCTCCAGAGGGGTACATGGTTCTTTCGTTGATTAACCCGGACTACACCACTGCTACGAGGATCGCCGACGCAGTATGCGCCCGATTTGGAAGCGGCAGCGCCGTTGCGGTCGATGGTG
>CAYZHL010000026.1:7282-11056 GCA_964478095.1 uncultured Clostridia bacterium
TAGTACCTTGACCGTCCGCCCAGGCGCGTGACCGTGCCCGAGAGCCTCCGCCAAACGCCAACGCCGTTCGCCGCTGAACTGGGCGAGCTCCAGGTCAAGCCGGATGCGCCGGCGCGGGTGGTCATCAACTCTCGCACAGGAGTAGTCGTAGTCGGCGCTAACGTGAGGATTAGCCCGGCGGCGGTGTCGTACAGCGGTTTCAGTGTGCAGGTGGGATCAGCGGCTGATGCGGCAGCCGGTAGCACAGTCGTGCTAGAAGCCGGCTCCACGATTCAGACGTTGGTAGCGGCGCTAAACGCAGTGGGCGCGCGCCCACGGGACATCATGAGCATCATGGAAGCCTTGAAGGCCTGCGGCGCTCTTCAGGCGGAGCTTGAAGTGATGTGAGAGGGAGGCGCCTGAGGTGGTTCAGATGACAGGGGATATTGTGACGGTCCATGACGTGGGCAAAGGACTGGCCGGTGTTGGCCGCGGCGACCCCAGAGGCGCGGTCAGTTCAGGCGTTTCCGGCGGCGCGGGAGACTGCGCTGACGACCCAAGGCTGACTCAGGCCTGCCGGGACTTCGAAGCGATATTCATAGAGACGGTTCTCAAGTCGGCCCGAGCCGGGCTGCCCAACGACGGGCTGTTCTCCTCTCACGAGCAGGAGATCGTGAGTGGAATGCTCGATGCGGAGTTGGCTCGGGCTATGTCGCAGGGCCGCGGTATCGGGCTCGCCGAGTTCATCCTGAACGACGTCACGGGAAGAGAGAAGCGGGTGAAGACGAATGCCGCTGGATAACTGCGTAAGGTGCGGGAAGCTGTTCAACAGGCTGTCGCGGCCTATCTGCCCGGATTGCGCCAGGGAGGAGGAACGCCAGGCCAGCGTGGTCATGGGCTTTCTCAAAGACAATCCGAGCGCCACTATTGAGGAGATATCCGAGTTTACGGGAGTTGACAGCCAAGTCATACTGCGACTCATCCGCGACAACCGGCTGCGGGCCGCCACTGCCTGCTCCCTGCCTCGGAACTGCAAGGCATGTGGCGCTCCCATAGACGCTGGTCAGTACTGCGGCCACTGCCTGAGGAAATTCGGCCAGGCTTTGACGGGGAAGGGCTCCGGAGGCAGCGGCGACCTCCGCAGTGAATTGAGCGATGCTGATCGGGCCAGAATCTCGCGGATGGTGACCCCCGAGCGTAGGCGCAGCGGCAAGAAACCGTGAGCACGCAACATGCGCATTCGCCACATACAAGACGGTCTAAACTAACCGAAGCGCCATGCCGATAACAAGGTTAGAACTTCGGTGAGGTGATAGCCTTGAAGGTTACCGGGAGTCGGGGATTTGACCCGGTGAAGCTATATTCCCAGACCGCAGGCAAAGCGAACAGGGCTGAACGGCAGGGCGAGGCCAGGCCCGACGAGGTGTCAATATCCGACGAGGGCAAAGTGATGAACCGCGCCATGCAGGCCCTGTCCTCCATTCCTGAGGTGCGGGAGGAGAAGGTCCAGTCGGTCCGCCAACAAGTTGAGGCGGGCACTTACGAGGCTTCCGGCAGGGAGATAGTGTCAAAGATCTTCAGCCGGGCTGTGCGGCGGGGTGACCTAGGTGGAACACGCAACAGAACTGATGAGAATACTTGAGGAGGAGCTGAGCCTGTGCTCAGATCTCCTCTATGTGACGCGGGCGCAGAGGCCCGCGATTGTCTCTGGCGACGTTGTCAGCCTTGCGGAGCTGGTATCCAGGGCGGAAGAGATGATCCGGAAACTGCGAAACGTTGAGATCTCTCTGGTGGAGCAGGCTCTTGGGTTTGTGGCTCAATCCCAAGGCAAGCCCGCGGACGACCCGGAGAAGGCCGTAGCCGCCCTTATCGCGTCGCTTGATGACACACACAAGGCGGAGTTTCAAAAGACCAAGGCCAGGATCACAGGGCTGCTGGGCGACATCTCGACGGCCAACGCTGTGAACGAGGGACTTCTGCGTGATGCTCTCAGTTACATCGACAATACTGTCAGACTGATAGCGGGAGCCGAAGGCGACAACTCCATCTACAGCCGTCTTGGCATGCTCGACAAGAAAGCTTCGCTGGCAGCTGTAGATGAGACGGCGTGACGGCTAGGGGGTGGAGCGCGGATGCTGAGGTCTTCTTTCACCGGCCTGGAGACTGCCCGCCGGGCGCTTTTTGCTCAGCGGATGGCCATCGATGTGACCGGGCATAACATCGCCAATGCCAATACGCCGGGCTATCGCAGGCAGCGTGCGGAGATGGTCGCGACGCCCCCTGCACCCGGCCCGATGCAACCGGGAACGGGGGTCAGGGTAGCCACTATCGAACGCATGCGCGACCATTTCGTCGACATGCAGATTCGCCATTCCCGCGCGTCGCTGGGGCGCTTTGAGGCCAGGAACGATTGCCTAGAGCAGTTGCAGGAGGTATTCAAGGAACCCAGCGAAATCGGGCTTTCTGCCATGATGGACCGCTTCTGGATCGCGTGGCAAGAGCTGTCGGGAGGCGCGACTGATCCAGGCCGGCGAACGGCGGTCGTTCAGGAGGCGACCACTCTTGCATCCGCCTTCGGCCTGATATCAAGGCAGCTCAAGGAGGCGTCCGACGACATACAGGTGAATATCGACTCGCTTGTGCACAGTGTGAACACCACAGCCGAGAGCATCGCGCGGCTGAACCACGAGATCGTGCGCGGTGGTGTGGTGGGCGAGAATGTCAGCGACCTGATGGACCAGCGCGATCTGCTCCTGGATCAGCTGGCTCACGATGTCAACATAAGCGTCGTGGAGACTCTCGAGGGCCAGGTCAACGTGTCGGTGGGGAGCAGGTTGCTCGTATCCGGCGTGACGGCCTTCAAGATGGACGCGAACGGATCGTTCACCGGTGGGCGCATTCAGGGCCTGCTGGAGGCGAAGAATGAGATAATCCCGTCTTATCAGGAAAGACTGGATCGGCTTGCGCAGGCTTTGAGAGACTCGGTAAACGCCCAGCATAATGCGGGCGTCGACATGTACGGCGCCGCCGGCCTCGACTTCTTCGCGGGAACCGGAGCGGCCGACCTTGCGGTCGTCGATGCCCTGAACGCCGATCCGAACAAGATAGCCGCCAGCCGGAGCGCGACAGGGCCGGGCGACGGGAGCAATGCGCTGGCCATAGCTCAGCTCAAGGACGCGCTCACCATCGGGACGCCTCCAACTGCGTCGTTCCGCGACTTCTACGGGAGTATCATCACAGAGCTGGGGCTTGCGACTCAGGAATCGTCCAGGGCTGCCGATGTATATAATGGCGTTTTGGAGCAGCAACAGATGAGGCGGGATGCAGTGTCGGGCGTATCGCTCGATGAGGAGCTGATGCAGCTCGTCAGGTATCAGGCAGCGTACGACGCCGCGTCCAGGCTGGTCAGCGTGATGGACGAGATGCTTGACACGCTTATCAACCGCACTGGGATCGTAGGCAGGTAGCCGAATTGCCGGGAGTGTTGTGGAATGCGCGTGACCAACAGCACCATGATCAACAAGGCGATACGCAACGTGGACGGGGCCTTCCGCCGCTACATCGAGCATCAGGAGAAGGTAGCGTCAGGGCGCAGTATCAACCATCTCTCAGACGACCCTCACGGAGCGGCGAGGGCTGTGCGGTTGCGTTCGGTTCTCCGCGGTGTGGAGCAGTACAAGCGGAACGCGGAGAATGCGGACATATCGGTACGCACTTACGACGACAACCTTGATAAGGTAGGCAGCATTCTCAACCGCGTGCGCGAGCTGGTGGTGCGAGGGGCGACTGACAGTG